>JBHEOZ010000153.1:4621-4911 GCA_046260555.1 Desulfurivibrionaceae bacterium | reverse complement strand
GGGATTTGAAAACGGCCTCGAGGATGTGGTGAGTATTTTCGCCGTGGACCACTTCCACGTGCAGGGTCAGGCCGGAGTGGAGGCTCAGGGCCCGCAGGAACTCCTGGACCAGCGGGGTGTCGAAATTGCCGACCTTCTGGTCCCTGACCTCGGCGCCGTAGTGCAGATAAGGGCGGTTCGAGAAGTCGCAGGTGGTTCGGACCAGGGTTTCGTCCATGGGGACCGCGCTGCTGCCGTAACGCTTGATGGCGCTGAACTCGCCGAGGGCCTCTTTAAATGCCCGGCCCAGA
>JBHEOZ010000153.1:0-4542 GCA_046260555.1 Desulfurivibrionaceae bacterium | reverse complement strand
CTTGGTGTAGGGTCGGGATTGCGGTATTCGACTGTTTGTCAGTCCGGGCTTTTGTTTTCTGGCAAAATCATACCATTAAAGGTTTTTATCGCAAAGAATTTATCCATCAAGGATTTATGTTATAATCCTGAAAGGCGGCCGGTTCTTTTCAGCAGCAGAAATGCGCGGGGAATTTTAGCTTTTTTTGTTGACATAAGCGAAAACATTCGGGTATATTCGCAGCCTGTTTAGGGCTTACGGCCTGAAAGCGGGAATAACTCAGTGGTAGAGTGCGACCTTGCCAAGGTCGAAGTCGCGAGTTCAAATCTCGTTTCCCGCTCCATGATTATTCAAGGTTCGAACAGGGTTCGAACCTTTTTCATTTTTCAAGATGTCTCTCCGCGGCATCGGTTACAAAACTGTCTTTAGAGGTTTAAAAAGTAATGAAAACGTACCTAGCCCCGCTTAAAGAGATAGACAAGAAGTGGTTTGTGGTTGACGCCAGCGACAAGGTCCTGGGCCGTCTGGCCACCGAAATTGCCAGCCGTTTGCGTGGCAAGCATAAACCGACCTACTCCACTTTTATGGATAATGGTGATTTCGTCGTTGTGGTTAACGCCGAGAAGATTGCTCTTACCGGCAAAAAATGGGATGATAAAATGTATTATCGTCATTCCGGCTACATGGGCGGCCTTACCGAGACTACGGCTAAAGAGATGCTGGTGAAGAAACCCACCGACATTATCTTCAAGGCGGTTAAGGGCATGCTTCCCAAGAACAGCCTGGGCCGGGCCCAGCTGAAGAAACTTAAAGTTTATGCCGGCTCCGAGCATCCCCATGAGGCTCAGCAGCCCGAGAAACTCGAATTATAAAGCTAAGTTGAGTCCCGCAAGGCGGGACTCGTACGAAACTTATGCCCTGTGGGTATAATATAAAACCAGTTCGGTTTGGAGAAAAAGATGTCTGAAAGTTATTACGCTACGGGAAAGAGAAAAACCGCTATCGCCAGAGTATGGTTGAAACCCGGCAGTGGCAAGGTTGTGGTTAATCGCACCTTTGACATTATTGGATACTTCGGCGGCGGTGACGATTTCAGCCAGAAAATCGAGAAGCCGCTGGTTGTCACCGATACCGCCGGTAAGTTTGATATAATGGCCACAGTTAAAGGCGGCGGCAAATCGGCCCAGGCCGAGGCTCTGCGGCACGGTATTTCCCGGGCCTTGCTTGGAGTCGATCCCGAAAACCGGATCTCCCTCAAAAAAGCCGGATTCCTGACTCGCGATCCCAGAATGAAGGAAAGGAAAAAGTACGGCCAGAAGGGCGCCCGTGCGAGGTTCCAGTTCTCCAAACGTTAATTCGCGGTTTCAGCAGCAGTCCATTCAAAATGGGGAAGACGATTTTAATCGTGCTTCCCCATTTTTTTGGGCTTGAAACCAGATAGACATGGTGGTTTTTGCGACGCCATCAAACTTGTGCCGCAATGGTTATGTTGTATATTCGGACCAAGGTAATTTTAGGGCCTGGAAATTTATGGGTATCAGCTGAGAGGGGTTATTCGATATGACAAGAGTAGGGATAGTTGGTGCTTCCGGTTACACTGGTGAAGAACTGGCCCGGATCATCGTTCGGCACCCCGAAGTGGAATTGACCGTGGCTACTTCCCGGCAGTTTGCCGGCCGTAAACTCGGCGAGGTATTCCCGAACCTGCGGGGTCTGGTCGATATAACTCTGGAGAATGCCAAGCCGGATGAAATTATCGACCGGGCTGATCTTATCTTCACCGCCGTTCCCCACCAGACCGCGATGGATATTGTCCCGAAGTTTCTGGACGCCGGCCGCAAGGTGGTCGATCTTTCGGCCGATTTCAGGATCAGCGATGCCGCGGTTTATGAAAAGTGGTATCAGGCCCATTCGTCCCCCGATTATCTTGCCCGGGCGGTTTACGGGCTGCCCGAGCTCTATCGGGAGAAAATCAAAAAGACCTCGCTGGTTGCCAATCCGGGCTGTTATCCGACCAGCATTATTCTCGGTGCGGCCCCTCTGCTCAAGGCGGGTTTGATTGACTCCGCCACCATCGTCGCCGACTCCAAATCAGGTGCTTCCGGGGCTGGACGGAGCGCCCTGGTCGGCAGTCTGTTCTGCGAGGTGTCCGACGGTTTTCGGGCGTACAAGGTCGGGGAACATCGGCATACCCCGGAGATCGAACAGGAACTGAGTGTATTATCGGATCGGCCGGTCACCATCTCCTTTACACCGCATCTGCTTCCGATCGCTCGGGGCATTCTGAGTACGGTTTATGCCTCATTACTGGAAGGAGTTGATGCCGCGCAGGTGGCGTCTGTCTACGAGGAATTCTATCGCGATGAACGGTTTGTCCGGCTCTGGCCCGCCGGGACCTATCCGGCTACCCAGTATGTCCGGGGCAGCAATTTCTGCGATATCGGTTTCAAGGTCGATCCCCGGACCGGCCGGATCGTTATCCTGTCGGCAATAGACAACCTGATTAAAGGGGCGGCCGGCCAGGCGATCCAGAATATGAATCTGGTCTGCGGCTTCGCCGAAGACGAAGGGTTGCGAACGGTCCCTCTTTTTCCCTGAAAATGGCATGTTTCCAACAAGTCAAAAATGGGATGGATAAGCAAAAATCGTCAGATCCAAGGCGCGCAAATTTCGAGGAATGAAGCGTACTTCAGTACGCTGCAATGACGAGACAATTTGCAGCAATGCGGGAGTTGGCGACTTTTTGCGACGCCATCAAAGATAATGCGTAATATTCTCTTACGGCTGGCCTTCGACGGCACCGCTTATGCGGGCTGGCAGAAGCAGAAAGAGCAGCCGACTGTCCAAGGCAAGGTGGAGGACAAACTGGCGCTGATCACTGCCGGCCCAGTCATCCTGCACGGAGCGGGCCGGACCGATGCCGGGGTTCATGCCCTGGCGATGACGGCCGGTTTTGAAACCGCTTCCGCTATTCCCTGTGCCGGAATTGTGCGCGCCTTGAACAGCCTGTTGCCCGAGGACATCAGGGTGCTGGCCGCGGATGAGATGGCGCCCGGATTCCATGCCCGGATAAGTGCCAGGGGCAAAGCCTATGTTTACCGGATACTGGTCGGGGGAATCTGTCCTCCGACCCGCCGGCTTTACAATCATCACCTTAAACATCGGCTCCGCATCGAACCGATGCGCGAATGTCTTGAAGCACTGCGCGGCCGGCATGATTTTTCCTGTTTCGAGGCGACCGGGTCGCGCGATCCCGAATTTACCGGGGGCCGTGGCGCGGTCAGGAACATCTTCAGGACGGAGCTGATCGAGGGGCAGGGGATTCCGCTGCCCCTCGACATCGAGATCGCGGGGGACGGTTTCCTCCGCCATATGGTCCGTAATATAGTCGGCACCCTCCTGGAAGTAGGGGCGGGACGGATGGGGGTTGATGAGTTTCAGGCGGTTTTGGCCGGTCGTGATCGGAGTGCCGCCGGTCCTACCGCTCCGGCCCGAGGGCTTTTTCTGAAGGAAGTTTATTATTGATGAGTTCGTAAAAAGAGGCGGAATGGCTAAGCTGTTAATTTTGCAGCCTGAAGAGCAAGGCATACGGGGAAATCATGCAATCAAAGATTAATCTGGCCGAAAGGGTCAAACAGATCAAACCTTCACCGACCTTGGCGGTTAATGCCAAGGCCAAGGCCCTCAAGGCGGCCGGTGCCAATATCCTTAACTTCAGCGTCGGGGAGCCCGATTTCGATACTCCCGATCACGTAAGGGAAGCGGGCAAGGCCGCAATTGACGCCGGATTTACCCGCTATACCGCGGTCCCCGGAACTCCGGAGCTGCGCGAGGCGATTGCCGCCCGGTTTGCTGAAGACCATGGCTGGAATTATTCACCGGACCAGATCCAGGTATCATGCGGCGGCAAACACGGACTCTACAATATGGCCCAGGCTCTTTTCGGGCCGGGGGACGAAGTGCTGATCCTGGCGCCCTATTGGGTTTCTTACCCTGACATCATTCAGCTGGCCGGTGCCACTCCGGTGATCGTCCCATTGAGCGAAGAAAAGAATTTTGATCTGGAATATGAGGTGCTGGCCGGTTACGTGACCGAACGGACCAGGGCGATCATCATCAACAGCCCTTCGAATCCTACCGGTTCGGTTTTCTCCCGGGAGGCGTTGGCAGCCATCGGCAAGTTGGCTCTGGAAAACAACTGGGCGATCATTACCGATGATATCTACGACACCATCACCTACGTTGATGGTAAGCTGCCCCATATCCTCGATGTCGATCCCGCCCTTGCCGGTCAGACCCTGGTCTTAAACGGCGTCTCTAAATCCTTCGCGATGACCGGTTGGCGAATCGGTTACACAGCCGGCCCTTTGGAAGTGATAAAGGCCATGAACAAGATCCAGAGCCAGTCCACCTCCAATCCATCTTCCGTGGCCCAGATGGCGGCATTGGCAGCCGTTTCCGGTCCCCAGGATTTCCCGGCCGTTATGCGGCAGGCTTTCGAGCCCAGGCTGGATTACATTCTTGACGCGCTTGCCGGGATCGAAGGGGTGAGCTGCGTGAAGC
>JBHEOZ010000152.1:0-5081 GCA_046260555.1 Desulfurivibrionaceae bacterium | reverse complement strand
CCCCTGGCAGTACCGGCATCATTCCTGCGATGTTGCCGCCGAGACGCTTGGCGTCTTCGCTCCCCTGGTGCGCCTCTGGCAGGAACACGCCGGCGCAAGGGTACTTCCCGCCTGGAGCGATTTCGAGTTTGTCGCCTTTGGCCGGGATCTCGAGGTGCGGACCGATTCCTGGGCCGCGCTGGAACCTTATGATGTCGCCATTGTCAGGGGTTGGAAGATCCTTGAGGAAAATGCATCAGCCGCCCATTCGCTGCTCCGGACCGATGACCAGTGGCAGCTTTTCAATCTGCTCCAAAACGATCGGGCCGATATCGTTATCTATTCAAGATTCGAGGGTTATGCCTTGATCGACGCCATGGGGATTGAAGGAGCTAAAGCTCTTGAGCCGCCCCTGGCCAAGCGGGAGATGTATCTCTACCTTAACGTCAACCATCGCAAACTGGTTTCGCCGCTGGCCGAAGCTTTGCGCGCCATGAAAGCGGACAACACCTATCGGACCCTGCAAGAACAGGTTTTGGGTCCTTATCTGAAATAGAAAGGCGACGGGAATTCAACTGATGATCGAAAGTTATTATTTCAAAAGCATTCTGGGCCGGAAGCTGATCCTCTATATCATGCTCTTCAGTATCCTGGTTATCCTCCTCGGTACCTTCTTTCATGTTGTCCTTGATTTTAAAAAGGATCGGGAACACCTGAACCATATGGTCGATCAGATAAAAACCAGCCAGCTGCCGAGCGTGATCAAAAGTTTATGGGTTGCCGACCAGGAGTTGATCCAGATAAAACTCGAAGAGATGCTCTCCCTGCCGTATATAGCATATCTCGAAATCAGCCATAACGGAAAAACCGTGGCCAGGGCGGGCAGCAGCTTTTCCGAGAATGTCATCACCAGGAGTTATCCCCTTTTTTATTCTTTCAGGGGCCGGGACATCAAGCTCGGAGAGTTGTATCTGGAAGCTAGTCAGATCGAAATTTACCGGCGGTTGACCAGGAATATCCTGTCCAACCTGCTGATCCTGGGCAGCTTCGTCTTTCTGGTCGCTTTTTTCAGTTTTCTGGTCTTTTACTTCCTGATCGGCCGCGATCTTAAAATTCTTGCCGATTACACCGGGCGGCTTAATCTGGATAATCTCGATGTCCCGCTGGAACTGAAGCGGGACGTTAACCGCCGTCCTGATGAAATAGGGATGGTGGCTTCCTCCCTTAACGGGATGCGGGAAAATCTCCGGGATGAGATTGTCAAACTGAAAAAGGCCGAGCATGAGATTGCCAGGGGGCAAGCCCAGTTCGAGGCGATGTTCAACTCAATAACCGACTCCCTGGTCTTTGTCGATACCAGGCGGCGGATAGTCCGGATCAATCCGGCCTTTACTGCTGCTCTAGGTTACAAGCTCGATGAGATTGCCGGTAAAACCACGGAAGTTATTTATGCCGATCCGGCCGATTACTCGGACCAGGGGCAAGTGAGATACACGGTAGAGGGAGATATAGTCGATTCGGTCTATGAAGTCAGGTACCGGAGGAAGGACGGCTCGGTTTTTACCGGTGAGACCCTGGGGGTAAAGGTCTCGGACCACACCGGTGAAATCATCGGTTTTCTGGGGATTATCCGTGATATAACCGAAAAGAAACTTGCCCTTGAAGAAAAAAAACGCCTGGAAGCAAGCCTTCGCCAGTCCTATAAAATGGAGGCCCTCGGCACCATGGCCGGCGGTATCGCCCACGATTTCAACAATATCCTGGCGATCATCATCGGCAATAACGATTTCGCCCTGGAGGACCTCGAACCCGATCACCCCAGCCTCCATAGTCTGGAACAGGTGCACGAGGCGGCCGACCGGGCGAAAGAGCTGGTCCGGCAGATTCTTTCCTTCAGCCGCCAGGAGAAGCGGGAAGCGATTCCCCTGCAACCTCAGGTGCTGGTCAAGGAGACCCTTAAGCTCTTGCGTTCGACCACGCCGACCACGGTATCGATTGTTGAAAAGATCGATCCCTCATGCCGGATGATTAAGACCAATCCCACCCAGTTTCATCAACTTATCATGAACCTTTTCAGCAATTCAGTTTCCGCCATGGACGAAAAAGGCTGGATCGAGTTGGGTTTGCGGGAGGTCGAACTGGGCGGCGAAGATTGGGGGCCGGATGAAATCGCCCGGCCCGGGTCCTATGTGATGCTTTCGGTAAGCGATACCGGGACGGGCATGGATAGTAAAACCCTCGAACGTATATTCGATCCATTTTATACCACCAAGCAGCCGGGCAAGGGCACCGGAATGGGCCTGGCGGTGGTGCACGGTATAGTCGAAAGTTATTACGGCATTATCCGGGTTGACAGCCAACCGGGCCGGGGTTCCAGCTTTCAAATCTACTTTCCCGTCGTCGAAGGCCGGGAGTCCACCAAGTACGCTGAACCGGAGGAAGCCGCTCGGACCGGTACGGAGCGGATTCTCCTTGTCGATGACGAAGAGGGCCTTGCGGCCATGGGCCAAAGGATTCTCGACCGGCTCGGCTATAAGGTGACTACAGAGAGCAACAGTTGTTCAGCCCTGAAAATTTTCCAATCGGAGCCGGATGATTTCGATGTTCTGATAACCGATCAGGCGATGCCGGAGCTATCCGGATTGGAACTGATCGCCGAGATTCGGAAGATAAGAAAGGATCTGCCGATTATCCTCTGCACCGGCTACAGTACGAAAGTGTCGGCGGAAAACGCTGAAGAACTGGGCATCGATGTGCTGGTCATGAAACCGTACGAAACGAAATTACTGGCGGAAGCGATCAGGAAAGCGATTGAACGACATTGAAGGCTGTAGTTATGGAAGAGAGTTATTATTCGGAGAGGCAAGGCGTTGAGCGGTCGCAATATCTGCCTGGTCCCGATTCGATCGAGGTTATGCTGGAACAGGCTTTTGCCTGTCTGGAAGAGAACTGCCATGCCGAAGCGGCGGCAATTTACGAGGAAGTTCTGAAGGTGGAAACAGATAATATCCAGGCCGGTTTCAATCTGGGTTTGATCAGGCGGATGAACGGCGATTTACCGGAAGCGATTTCCTGTTTCAGGACGGTTCTGGAGCAGGATCCCGATAACCTCGAGGTCCTGACCCGGCTGGGCGATGCCTATCGCGACCAGGGCTGGTGGGAGCAGGCCGCGGCAACTTACCGGCGGGCGCTTACCAGGGAGCCCCGCAATGTCGAGGTCAACTTCAGTCTGGGACTGGTTAACTACCATCTCGGTGAATCGGCCGCGGCCATCCGCTGCTATCGGAAAACGGTGGAACTAGACCGCTTTCATGCCGATGCCTATTACAATCTCGGCATTGTCCATTTCGAACAGGGCGATTACGACCAGGCCGCGCAAAGTTACGAACAGGCGCTCGACGCGCGTCCCGACGATATCGACACCCATTATAATCTGGCGGTGACCCGGAGCGGACAGGGTGATTTTGCCGGGGCCGTCGTTCATTACCGGGACGCTCTGGAGCTTGATCCCGACGACGCCGAGCTCCATAATGCCCTCGGCGTTATTTATCGGCAGCTGGATGAGCTGGAAAAGGCCGAGGCCTGTTACCGGCGGGCAATCACTCTCCGTTCCGATTACGGCGCCGCTTTTACGAATCTGGCGGTCGTTCTCCAGGCGGGCGACAGGATAGAAGAGGCCATCGACTGTTATGCCATGGCAATTGAACTCGGCCACCAGCCGGAATCGGCGGAATATATGATAGCCGCCCTCTCCGGAACCGACCGTGACTCCGCGCCGCGAGACTACGTGAGAGCCCTGTTCGACAGCTATGCGGATAATTTCGATCACAGCCTGACCCGGAAGCTGGGCTACAATTCGCCGGCCTTGTTGCGGGAAATGGCGGGCGGGGTACTCAGCCCGGCTAAAAAATTCAGGAAGGGGGTGGATCTCGGTTGCGGCACCGGCTTGGTCGGCAGCTGCTTCAGGGATATCACCGATCACCTGATCGGTGTCGATCTCTCCGCGAAGATGCTGGATAAGGCGGCGGCCAAGGACGTTTACGACGAACTCTATTGCGCCGATATTCTTGAATTTCTGGCCGATGCCGATACCGGTTTCGATCTGGTGGTTGCCGCCGACGTCTTGATCTATATCGGGGCCCTGGAGCCGTTCTTCGCGGCGGTAAGGAAATGCCTCGCCCCGTACGGCTATATTCTGCTCACCGTTGAAAAGCACGAAGGGGCGGGGGATCGCCGTCTCCGGGCTTCCGGCCGCTATGCCTATGCTTCCGAGTATCTTGAGCGGCTTGCCGACATTCACGGTTTAACGGTGAAAGCCTGCCGGGAGGTGGATCTGCGCAAGGAAAAAGAGCAGTGGCTCCGGGGGGGGCTCTTCGTATTGCAGGCTAACTGATGGCGTCGCAAAAATCGCCAGCTCCTGCGTTGCTGCAAATTGTCTCGTCATTGCAGCGTACTGAAGTACGCATCATTCCTCGAAATTTGCGCGCCTTGGATCTGACGATTTTAGCTTAGCCATCCCATTTCGACTTTTTTGCATACTTATCAAACCAGGATGGCGTCACAAAAAGCACCCTCTAGGGCATAAATCGCCAGCTCCCGCGTTGCTGCAAATTGTCTCGTCATTGCAGCATATTGAATTCGCATCATTCCTCGAAATTCGTGCGCCTTGGATCTTACGATTTTAGCTTAGACATCCCCATTTTGGACTTTCTGCGAGTTTGTCAGCCTTGAACCTTGAATCTTGCAGCTGCCCTTAACCTTGCAGCTCAAAATGACGATCAGGTTGTCAGATTGCGGTAGATGGCGGGCATCCGGATCGGCAGGTTTTCGACCTTGTCGAGGAAGATGTAGTTGACCTCGCCGTACATGTGGGCGTTGTAATCGTGGGCCTGCTGGTCGATGGTGATGCAGAAGGGGTGGATGCCGGCCGCCTTGGCCTCGATCAGGGCGTGGCGGGTGTCCTCGATGGCGTAATCGCCCTTGTAGTCGTCGTAGTCCTCCGGTTTGCCGTCCGACAGAACGATCAGCAGTTTGACCCGGGCGTCCACCTCCCCTAATATCTTCGCCGCATGCCTGATCGGCGGGCCCATCCGGGTATATTC
>JBHEOZ010000151.1:0-5130 GCA_046260555.1 Desulfurivibrionaceae bacterium | reverse complement strand
TTTTTTGTTCATGAACGGCATAAGGGGCCGTAAAGAAATGGATAAAAAGTTCAGGTTATTTCTTAACGGCCCCTAATTGCGGGCTTAACCGTTTAAACCACGGTCTCCGAGATCATGTTTAATTGTAATAAAAGGGGCGGTTGCAACTCCGCCCGATTGCTGGTCGCGACCATAGCGGGACTCCCCCTCCTGTTATTGCTGTGGATCAGTCTCTATGCCTTTATGCCGTCGGCCCTACCCGGCCAGGATGAAACGGCGGTCGTGATCCCCCCGGGCCTCTATTTCCCGGCTATCGAAAAAAAACTGGTCGCCGCCGGCCTGATCAGAGAGGATCCCCGCTTCCTGCTTACCGCCCACCTGATGGGCGTGGCCAGCTCCCTGAAGGCCGGCGAATACATTTTACCTAGCAATCCAACTCCGTACCGGATCCTGCGTGAAATCGCCTGGGGCAGCCGGGTCCAGCGGCCGGTCACCATTCCGGAAGGGGCCAATCTCGCCGAAATCGCCGAGATCCTGGGCAGGGGCGGCTGGGTGGATCCGGAACGCTTCCTGGAACTGAGCCGTGACCGGGAATTCATCAGCCGACTGGGCTACGAACTTGAATCCCTCGAAGGTTACCTTTTTCCCGAAACTTACCTGTTCGAACGGGGCGCCCAGAACGCCGAAGCAATTATCAGGACCATGGTCAGACAGATGGGCCGGGTTCTGGAGGAGACCGGGGCCGCGGCGGGCCTGGCGGAGATCGGCCTTGATCGCCACCAGATTGTCACCCTCGCCTCGATTGTCGAAAAGGAGACCGGCCGGGCCGGGGAAAGACCACTGATCGCCAGGGTTTTTCTGAACCGGATCGAAAAAGGGATGAGATTGCAAAGCGACCCGACCGTAATCTACGGGATCGAAAATTTTGACGGCAACCTGACCCGGAGTCATCTCAGGGAGCTCACCCTCTACAATACCTACCGAATCCCGGGGCTGCCGCCCGGACCCATCGGCAATCCGGGCCGGGCGGCGATCGAGGCAGTCATGCAGCCGCCCCCCGCCTCCTATTTTTATTTTGTTTCAAAAAATGACGGATCGCATTATTTTTCCGAAACACTGACTGAACACAATCGCGCCGTCGACAAATACCAGAAAAGCCGGCGCAAAAAAACAACCCAACTTCCTGACTTATCATAAGTCGAGATAGATATTAGAGGTAATTGCAATGAAAAGGAGCCGTTTACCCAGGGACAATCGAGGCTTTTCTTTAATCGAGATCATGGTGGTGATGATTATTATCGGCCTGCTGGCCGGGCTGGTCGGTCCGAAACTGTTCGGCCAACTCGGCAAGGCCAAACAGAAAACCGCCAAGGCCCAGATCGAAATGATCATGGCCGCCCTGGATGCCTACCGGCTGGATGTCGGCAGCTATCCCTCCCAGTAGGAAGGGCTGGAAGCGTTAATCAGCAATCCCGGCGAGGCGGAGTGGGCCGGCCCCTACCTGGCCAAATCCCAGATTCCCGCGGACCCCTGGAATCACGACTATATTTACCGCAAGCCCGGTCAAAACAGCGAGATTGAGATAGTCTCCCTCGGCCAGGACAACAGGGAAGGCGGGGACGGAGAAGATGCCGATATCGCCAGCTGGGAGTGATGCCCCGGCTTATTCACACAGATAATCGCCAGGCCAGAAAACTGCCGGAGACAATTGCCCGATAAATTGATTCCATCGGCCGAATGGGGTCACGATATTTCGCGTATTCCGCCCGACCGACCAAATTCCCCGGCGGAGTGATCAGGCGGAGGCAACCAGCACCGAAACCGGCAGCTTGACCAGAACCTCCAGGCCGCCGGACTCCCGCCGCTTCAATTCAAAATGACCGCCGTGCATCTTGAGGACGTTTTCGACCATGGTCAGCCCCATCCCGGTCCCATAGGTCTTGGTGATAAAAAAAGGATCCGTGACCTTATCCAGGGAGTCTTCCGGCATGCCGATCCCGGTATCCCTTACCGCGATCCGGATCAACTCATCTTCCCGGCTAACCGCAACCTCAAGGCGTCCGCCGTCGGGCATCGCCTCGATCGCGTTTTTTATCAGCTGCAAAAACATCTGGCGCAGACGCTTGCGATCTCCATTTATCCGTAAGCGGGGGTCCGCTCCGCAATCCAATTGCCGTTCAATTTTATGCCTGTCCATTTCCGGCTGCACCAGGATCAGGGTTTTCCGCAGGAGCTCGCAAAGATTCAACGACTCCGGATTGATCTCATTGAACTGATCGGTATAGCTGTTCAAGTCCTCCAGAACCTTGTCGATGCGGGAGGTTTCCTTGCTGATTACCTCCAGAAATCTTTTCTGTTCCTCGGTAGCCGATTTCCTGGTAAGGATCCTGGCCATGCCGCCGATGGAGGTTATGGGATTGCGGATCGAATGAACCAGTTGCGCCGCCATCAGGCCGAGGGCGGACAACTTTTCGCACTCGATTAGCAGATTCTTGCTTTTGTCGAGTTCCTCGGTAAGGGACTCCAGTTCCGCGATTTTCCTGATCTGCTCCTGATAAAGATGGCTCTGCTCTAAGGCCAGACTGGCCTGGCTGGCAAACAGCTCCAGGGCGTTCAGGTCATCCTCGCCGATCGGTTGGCCGGTGACAAAATTATCGGCGATAATCACCCCGAACGATCGGCTTGAAGAAAAAAGCGGCACAACCACGAATTCGTCGTTCCGCAGGGTTTCGATAAGTTCGGCGGGAACCGGCGGCGCTTCCCGGCCCTCCCTGCCCCGGCGTTCGACGGCGCGCGGCCAGTCCGGCTCATCCTGCGCGTCTTCCTGGGAACGCCTGTCCATTGCCATGGGCATGCCGCCGTTAGCCCTGGTGACCAGAATACTGCGGCGCTCCAGAGCTGCTTTAATCAAAATATTTTCCCGGTCGCCAACCGGGATTTTCAGCGATCCGGCGATGCGATTTACGGTGCTCTCTTCGTCATCGAAACTCTTTTTGAAATCATGGACGATGTCCATAAAGTTCATGGCTTTATCATGCAGCTCCGCCCAGATCCGGCCGGCATTTTCCGGCCCGTCCGGACCGATGGCCATGCGGCCGCGCAGATAACGATGGTCTTCATCGAACATGGCCAGGAAAGCGCGATTGAAACGCAAACCTTCATTGGCGGTAATCCCGACCAGCACGGCCTGCAGGATATCGTCGACCTCGATCGTGCTCAGATAGGCGGTGTTCATCTTGACGGAAAGCTGGTGGATCACGTTAATCCGGAAATGGGCCTTCTCCAGATCCTCATGGTACTTCCGGTTCTCGAGAATCAGGCGCCTTTTTTCCAGGGCTTTTTTGACGACTACCAGGATTTCGTCAAACTGGACCGGCTTGGAAAGATAATCTTCCGCCCCCTTTCGAATGCATTCGATGGCGGTTTTAGGATCGGCGACCCCGGTCAGCATAATCACCGCCGCATCGGGATGGGCCTCGACGATCCGCGGCAACAGGGTTTTGCCGTCGACATCGGGCAGACCGATATCGAGCAGAACCAGGGCGACCCCGCTTACTTGCTGTTCGGCAAAGAAATCCCGGCCGCGAGCGGCCTCCTCCACCTTCAGACCGTGCTCCTCCAGAAACATTTTCAAGGGTGCCCTGATTCCGGGATCATCATCGATTATGTAGATCTTTTCACCGGGAAAAAGCAGATCGGCGGTGGGCAGGGAAATTTCGGGTTCACGCATCTTGCACCAAATTAATTCTCTAGTGCCTGTCCATAAATGGTCTTTTTGCCCGATAACTTCGTCGCCGCGGAGTTGGAAAGTGCTCACGTACTAAAGTACGCTGCGCTTTTCCAACATCCTTGCTTCTCGTTCTCGGACAAAAATCCTCATTCCTGGACAGACACTAGCCAACTGTTCAGCGATGGCTGAACCATGCTCGGCATCTGTCTGACGATTCACGATCATACGTCCAATGTCCCAATAGAGCCCGACCAGTTCAGTATTGACCGCTTTCAGCGCGGCGTACTGCGCCGAACGAACGCGCTCCTTCACCTCGGCGAAGAGGTGCGCGTAGTCCGGGCCTGGATTGTTTTTTTTCAGTTCGTCCATGCCTTTGTCCGCTTTCAAGGTCGTGGTACCTGACCGCCTGATGCTTCCGGAGTTCCGGTCAAGGAGTTCCGGGTGCCACCGTCCGAGGGGAACCGGCTCAACGATAATCGGGTCATCTTCTCCTCCGCTATCCGGATCGATAAACCGGCGCCGGTTCAATCGTATATCTTACAGGGGTTCCGGCCTCGTTTTCCGTTCCGACCGGGTTCTCTCGGCCGAAAGATCATCTTCCGGTCAAAACCGGAATTTGTCAGGCAGGCGAAGGTTAATTCCGCCGATTGGCAAAGTCAATGAGTTTAAAGGCGGGGGAGGATATTGATAGGAGCTGAGGTCAAGCCAATTGATTGCGGAGCGAGGGGTCCGGTCCGGGCCTCCGGAGACCGGAGTCCCTTTGCCGCGGGGCAATTGATCCGGGTGGTCTAAACCGGTCCGCCCTTTCTTTCGCTGATACCCCGGCTCAGCAGCTCGCGGTTATAGCGGGCGATAACGTCGCGCCTTCTGAGCATCCCGACGACCCAGCGATTGTCGGTGGACTCGACCACCGGGATCTCCTCGATGCCCTTCATGTCGAAGAGGGACATGGCGGTGTAGAGATTTTCATCCGGGGTCAGGACCAGGACCTTGCGGGAACAGACCTCGCCGACGGTGGATTCCAGGCGCTGGGTTTCGTCATGGAGAACCCATTTGACGTCCTGCATGGAAATAATCCCGGTCATCCTGCCGGTTTCATCGATGACCGGGAAATAAAAGCCGTGCTCGGCCATCCGGAAGATGGCGAGGAGTTGATTGATATTGGCCTTTTCGCTGATAAAATCGACATCCTCGCTGACCACCGCCCCGACCTTGATCGATTTCATGATCGCCATTTCCATGCCTTCGTGGATATCGATGCCTTCCCGGCTGAAATCGACGGTATCGATGGAGTCGGGGTTGAGCCTTGAGGCGACGACGGTGCCGATAATACTGGTGAGCATGATCGGAATGATGATCAGATAGTTGCCGGTCATCTCGAAGAGCAGGAAAATCGCGGTGACCGGGGCGTGGGTCGAGGC
>JBHEOZ010000150.1:0-5167 GCA_046260555.1 Desulfurivibrionaceae bacterium | reverse complement strand
GTCCAATATTATCCAAATGTCTAAACCTCAAGCTAAACGCCACCCATCCAGCTCCAAATAAATATCGTTCTTTCAACCTGATAAGAAAACCTTCCTTTTTAACGCCGGCGCGGCGTCAAAATTGCAACCCTCTCGGGCTACCGTCTAAACCGAGCAAAATATTACAGGGAACCTTTCATATGGCAAAAACCGATTCTGGCTCTGATTTAAACTGGATAATACTTTTCAGCTGCTGGCTGATTGCCGCTGTTTCAACTCTGGGAAGTTTGTTTTTCAGTCATGTGATGGGCTTTGCGCCCTGCATATTGTGCTGGTATCAGAGAATATTCCTTTTCCCGCTGGTGATAATTCTGGCGGCCGGACTGTTTCCCTTTGATCGAAAGGTTGTGAAATTCGCCCTGCCCCTGGCCATAATCGGCACCTTGACCGCGGTTTATCACAACCTGTTGTATTCGGGGATCATCCCGGAAAAGATCCAGCCATGCAGCCAGGGGGTTTCATGTACGGAAGAGTACATCAGCCTGTTCGGGTTTCTGACTATTCCGATGCTTTCCCTGATCTCTTTTTTAGCGATTACAGCCCTTTTGATTACCTTAAAGATGAGGATAGATAAATGAAATACATAGTTTTTGGCCTTGCCTGTATTGTCTTGTTCTTTGTATTTGTGTTCGCCAGTTCCTATTACAAAGATAAGCAGCTTGAAAAGTTCGATTTTATGGCTAAGGAAGACGCCTCGATTTTCGTCCGGGACCATTCCCCGACCCTTGGCGGCGATGATGCAAAAGTGTACCTGATCGAATTCATGGACCCCGCCTGCGAAACCTGCGCGGCTTTTTCGCCTCTGGTCAAGAAACTCATGGAAGATAATCCCGGCAAAATCAAACTTGTCCTGCGCTATGCCCCTTTTCACGATGGCGCCGATTACTTTGTCAAGATTCTCGAGGCCGCCAAAAAGCAGGGCAAATACTGGGAGACCTTGGAGGTTATGTATAAGTCCCAACCTTACTGGGCAAGCCACCACAATCCGCAACCCTATAAAATATGGCAATTTCTCAGCCGGGCCGAACTCGATCTGGAGCAAATCAGGAAGGATATGGAAGACCCGGAAATCATTGAGATAATAGAACAGGATCTTGCCGATGCCAAAAGGCTTGATGTCCGCAAAACCCCGGGGTTTTTCGTTAACGGCAGACCTCTCCAGACCTTTGGTTATCCGCAGTTACAGCAACTTATTAATGATGAAATCAACCAACAGTATCCAAATCAATAAACCATGGTTAACATGGATAATCTAAGAGGTTGTTGTTTCTTATGAAAAAACTAGAGGTTTTGCTCACTGTCCTTTGCCTGCTGTTGTTCCTCGCCGGTTGCGGTCCGGAGCCGCAAGTTGCCAAAATCGGCAGCCCGGCCCCGGACTTTTCCCTTGTCGACTTGAACGGCAAGACCTGGACCCTTTCGGATCTGAAGGGCCAGGTTGTCTTTGTCAATTTCTGGGCGACCTGGTGTCCGCCCTGCCGGGAAGAGATGCCGTCAATGCAGAAGGTTTACCAAACCCTGCCCAAGGACAAATTCAAAATGCTGGCGGTCCTCAATAAAGACAAACCCGAAGTAGCGCGATCCTTTGCGGCTAAACGGGGAATCACCATGCCCATCCTGAACGACCAGGACAACAAGGTCGGTCCGAAATACGGCCTGACCGGACTGCCCGAAACCTTTATTATTGACAAGGAAGGAGTGGTGCGGGAAAAGTTTATCGGGGCCGTCCAATGGGACTCTCCCGCGGTAATGCGGATGCTGACCAATTACATTAATCGGTGATCCGGTTAACCCCGTGCTGATCGGGTCGCTGCGTCTTGGCAATCCGGTTTAGAATAACCCGAGAGGAGATTCGCGGCCAAGGTCAGTCGCAACTGAGTAGTCAATCTTTCACTTCGGGGAGTTCAGGCAGAATTGGAATAAAAAACAAAAGGCCGGCTCTTCGGGGGAAAGAGCCGGCCTTTCTAGGGGGAAAGTAGGATGTTGGTTCATTCTACTTGCCTTATAGATAATGCAATGGTTGTGCCAACATCTATAAAAGAAATTCTCTGGGATATAGCGTCACAAAATCAACAAGATAACCGGTCGACCGAGACGGCGTACAGAGCTGAATAGTACAAGGATTTAGACAACCACCCCTTCATAATTAATTTTTTGTACTTGGCGGTTCGGCAGACCGAAAGCCGCTTTTCGAGAGGGAAGAGGATTTTATTTTCCCCAGGCGGGGCCGCCCGGACCTGCTCCGGGAAAAAGTTCATCCCGCGCCCCCCCATCGCCATTTCCGGAGGCGGCAAGAGATAACAGTTCGCCGACCGTATCCTGTCGGGCCACGGAAAGCGAAAAGCCACACGGTTTTTCGGCGGAAAGATCGTATTCGCGCAAATGTCCCTCCACGGTCGTTCTGGCCAGGTCATGGCTGTTATTGGTCTCGCTGACATGGGCCAGTACCACATGTTTCAGACCGTCATGGATAAGCGCCACCAGCAGACGGGCCGCGTCGTTATTGGTCAAATGGCCTGATTTGGAGCGGATTCTCTGCTGGAGGGAGGGTGGATAGCCGCCATCCTTAAGCATCTCGGGGTCGTGATTGCACTCCAGAACCAGCCCGTTGCACCCCCCCAGCTGATGCGAGATCAAATGGGAAATCGACCCTGTATCGGTACAGTAACCGAGGGAACAGCCACCGTTACCGAGCACGAATCCCAGGGTATCGGCGGCATCGTGACAAACCGCAAAGGGATGAATCGTCAACTCCCGATGGCTGAAGCGCCGGCCGGCTTCAATGGGGTGCCACTCGAAGATCCTGGCCAGGGACTTGCCGGCCGCTTCCCGGGTTGACCGGCTGACATAGACCGGCAGGGAGTAGCGCCGGGAAAGAACCTGGACCCCGCGAATATGGTCGCCGTGTTCATGGGTGACAAGCAGTGCGGAAATGGTGGTGATATCGATATCGATCGCGGCCAGGCGGCGTTCCACCTCGACTCCGGAAAATCCGGCATCGATCAGGATCCGCGTCCCGCCCGCTTCGACAAAGGTTGCATTGCCCTTACTGCCACTGCCCAGAACACAGAATCTCATCTCTTTCGAAAGTCCCTTTGGCTTGAAAAGATTAACCGGCCTGAATCAGGGCCACCGACCATCACAATCCGGTGTGCCCGAAACCTCCATCCTGACGGACGGTTACATCGAGTTCATCGACCTCCACCGCCTCGGCAAGGGTTACGGGAGCCACTACCAGCTGGGCGATCCGGTCATGCCGGTTGATCGTAAACGGCGCGGCCCCGAGATTAATCAACCCGACCATGATCTCGCCGCGATAATCGGCATCGATGGTGCCCGGCGCGTTGACCACGGTAATCCCGTGCTTGATCGCCAGGCCGCTCCGCGGACGCACCTGGATTTCATACCCCGCCGGGATGGCCACGGAAAAACCGGTGGGCACCATCCTGATCGTCCCGGCCTCCATGACAGCCGGCTCCGCTATCGCAGCCCGCACATCCATCCCGGCCGCCAATTGAGAATGATAAACGGGCAAGGCCATGTCGCCGTCCTCAGCTGGCCGCAACCGGCAGAATTCGACCTTCAACCTTTGCCTGGACGTTTCCGCGCCTCCGTGGACCATAGCTAAGCTCCTGATTTTATTTATCCGCCGGAACCGGGCCGACCACGCACATCGGCAGCCGCTCCTCGGCAAAAATCATCCCGGCCAGCTCATTTACTTCTTCACACTTGACTCCGGCAATGGCCTCGGTCAATTCTTCAATGGACAGGTAGCGGCCGAAAGTGAATTCGTTCTTGGCCAGACTGTTCATCCGCACTTCCATATTCTCAGCGGCCAGATAGATCCCTCCTCTGGCGTATTCGGCGGCCCCGGCCAATTCCTCCTCCGTTATCCCTTTCCGGCGCAGTCCGGCAAGCTCCCGGTGGACAAGTTCAAGGGTTTCCGGCCAGGAGCCGGGGTCCACGCCAAGATAGATACCGGTATAGCCACAGTCGGAGTTGTTGGAAAGATAGGAGTAAACCGAATAGGCAAGGCCCCTTTTCTCCCGAATTTCCTGGAAGAGCCGGGAGCTCATATTACCGCCGAGGATGCTGTTTAAAAGAAGATGCTTGTAGCGATCGGCCGAATCAGCCGGCAAGCCCGTGGTGCCCATGACCGTATGGGCCTGCTCAAGGGGGCGCTCGATTATCCGTTTGTTCCCGAAACTGTCGGGTCTGGGCGGCTGCCGTTCGGGCAGTGGCGCCCCGGCCGGGGGCATCTTCCCAAAACGGTCCCGGCACAGCTCGGTAAAAATCCGGTGATCGACGTTGCCGGCCGCCGTGATCACAATCCGCTCCGGCCGGTAATTGGCAACCACGAACTCGGTCAAACTGCTGCTGTCGAGGGCGGAAACCACCTCGGCCCGGCCCAGCACGGGATTGGCAAGCCCGTGCCCCCGCCAGTACAGGGCGGAAAACATTTCGTGGACCAGATCGTCAGGGGTGTCCTCGACCATGGCGATTTCCTGTAAAATCACCTGGCGCTCCCGGTCAATCTCCTCCGGGGCAAAGGTCGAGTTTAGAAAGAGATCGGCCAGCAGTTCAACCGCCTCGGTCAGGCGATCATCAATCACGGTAAGGTAGTAACAGGTGTATTCGGAGGAGGTAAAGGCATTGGACATGCCGCCCAGCATGTCCAACTCCTTGGCTATCTGTTGGGCACTCCGGAGCCGGGTACCCTTGAAAAACATATGCTCGGCAAAATGGGCGCTGCCGTTATTGCGATCATCCTCGTCCCGGGAGCCGACCTCAACCCAGATTCCGAGGGAAACCAGGCGGGAGGGCAGACGCTCGGTCATGATTCTGAGCGAGTTGTCGAGGACGGTCTTGTTATACATAAGTAGGTCCGGCTAGTGTCGTGTCAAGGATGAAATGTTGTAATATCGCGCCGCAATTTTCCATGCCTGCAAGGCGTGGCTTCAGGAGCATAGCAGCGCTATGTGACTGAAGCCGCAACGCGGCAGGCATGAAAAAGGGCAAGCGAGATGCGACAGTTCAGAGTTGACACGACACTGGTTACATATTTCTGGATTGCCATAATGTCATTTCGACCAACGGGAGAAATCTTTATAGTTCCATTGGGTTTACAGAA
>JBHEOZ010000015.1:0-17136 GCA_046260555.1 Desulfurivibrionaceae bacterium | reverse complement strand
GTTTCAAGGACGGCGAACCGGACAAGAAAAACTATCGCCACTACCGGATCACCGGCGGCGAAACCCCCGACGACTACGCGATGATGAGCGAGGTTCTGCACCGGCGATTCGCCCGGGAGAGGGAAGGGGAGTTGCCGGATCTGCTCCTGATCGACGGCGGCAAGGGCCAGCTTAATGTCGCCGTGCAGGCCCTGACCGAAACCGGCCGGTTGCGGGAGGTGGAGTTGGCCGCCATCGCCAAGGAAAAAAAAGAGGAAGGGGAGAAACTCTTCCGGCCGGGGCGCAAAAATCCAATACCCCTGCCGGTCTATTCGCCGATCCTGCTTTTCCTGATGCGGGTCAGGGACGAGTCGCACCGTTTCGGGATCAATTTCCATCGGCGTCTGCGCAGCAAGGCCACCCTGCAATCGGGGCTGGACCGGGTGCCGGGAATCGGTCCGGCCCGGCGCCGCTTACTTTTAAGGAAATTCGGCAGCCTGAAAAGGATCAAGGCCGCTTCCGTCGATGAGCTCATGGCAGTGGAAGGGGTCGGCGCGGAACTGGCCCTGGTTATCCGGGAGCATCTTAATTCCGGTTGACCCGGCCGGCAGGGTGATATGGTGGGCGGAGCGGGAAAACCGCCTGGATCCCGCGCCGATCGGCATTTTATCCTGAATCCGTGGGCGGAGGCCGGCAAAGGCGGCGGTTGCAATTTCTCCCCCCGCTATCACGATCGGGTTAGCAAGTAACTACAGGTTGATAAGGGTAACCCGCCCAATAACCGCACTGATTCAGGGTTATATTAAGGTTGCATTTTAACAGGCAAAAAATTATGATGTTTTACTTGTTTTCATGGCCTGTCTAAGTTTTTACCTGATAATTTTCCTCTCCGGGAGTTTTTACTGCAATGTGGGAATATACCGATGAAGTTAAAGAACATTTTTTAAACCCCAAAAATGTCGGTGAGATCGAAAATGCCGACGCCGTCGGCGAAGTCGGTTCCCTGGCCTGCGGCGATGCCCTGAAGCTCACTCTCAAGATAGACGACACAGAGACCATTGTTGACGCCAAATTCAAGACCTTCGGCTGTGCCAGCGCCATTGCCTCATCCTCCGCCCTGACTGAAATGATCAAGGGGATGCCCCTGGCCGAGGCTGAGAAGATCACCAATGAAGATATCGCCAACGCCCTCGGCGGCCTGCCCAAGGAAAAAATGCATTGTTCGGTGATGGGCCGGGAGGCCCTTGAAGCCGCCATTGCCGATTATCGCGGCGTCATCCTGCCGATGGCCGAAGGGGAGGTGGTCTGCGAGTGTTTCGGGGTTACCGATCTCGAGGTCAAGCGGGCGGTTAAGGAAAGCAATCTGACCACGGTGGAGGAGGTTACCAATTTCACCAAGGCCGGCGGCGGCTGCGGTAAATGCCATGACCGCCTCGAGGAGTTGATTAAAGAGGTCCGGGAAGAGAGTCCGGCTCCTGCCATTCCCGATCAGCGCCCCAAACGGATGACTAATATCCAGAAGATCAAAATGATCGAGGATGTACTGGAAAAGGAAGTGCGCCCGAATCTGCGCAAGGACGGCGGCGATATAGAACTGATCGATGTCGACGGTGATTTCGTTACGGTATCCCTGCGGGGGGCCTGCGGCAGTTGCCTGAAATCGCAAACCACTATCAAGGAGTATGTGGAAAAGAAATTGCGCGAGCAGATTCTTGACTCCCTGGTGGTTGAGGAGGCCAAGGCATGATTTCCGAGAAAACCGACAGGATCGTTTATATGGATAACAACGCCACCACCAGGGTGGCGCCGGAGGTGGTCGAGGAGATGCTGCCTTTTTTTGGCGAATACTACGGCAACCCTTCCAGTATGCACACCTTCGGCGGCCAGGTCGGTCAAAAAATTGCCGAAGCCCGGCAACGGATCGCGGCTCTGATCAACGCCGGACCGGAGGAGATCATCTTCACCAGCTGCGGTACCGAAAGCGATTCAACCGCGATTCTCTCCGCCGTCCAATCCTTATCCGATAAGCGCCATATCGTTACTACCAGGGTGGAACATCCGGCCGTCAAGAATCTCTGTGAAAGTCTCTATTCGATCAGCGGTCACAAGCACAAGGTAACCCAGATTCCGGTCGATAAATACGGGATGCTCGACCTGGAAAAATACCGGGACAGCCTTACCGATGAGACCGCGATCGTCAGCGTCATGTGGGCCAATAATGAAACCGGGGTGATCTTTCCCATTAAGAAAATGGCGGCGATGGCCAGGGAGCGCGGTATCCTGTTTCATACCGACGCGGTCCAGGCGGTCGGCAAGATCCCGATCGACATGGCCGAGGTGCCGGTCGATTTTCTGTCGATCTCCGGTCACAAGCTCCATGCCCCCAAAGGGGTTGGCGTGCTCTATGTGCGAAAGGGCACCCGCTTTGTGCCGTTTCTGTTTGGCGGCCATCAGGAGCAGGGCCGGCGAGGGGGCACCGAGAACGTCGCTTCGATAATCGGCATGGGCAGAGCCTGCGAACTGGTGGCGGCCAGGATGGAGGATGAAAACACCAGGGTCAGGGCGCTCCGGGACCGTCTGGAAGAGGGTTTATTGCAAGCGGTGCCCCAGGCCATTCTCAACGGCCACAAAACCGAGAGGCTGCCGAACACCTCCAATATCAGTTTTGAATTTGTCGAAGGCGAATCCATTCTCCTTCATCTGGACCGCTTCGGAGTCTGCGCCTCATCGGGCTCCGCCTGCACCTCCGGTTCCCTCGAGCCTTCCCATGTCCTGCGGGCCATGGGGGTGCCCTTTACCGCGGCGCACGGTTCGATCCGCTTCAGCTTAAGCGTCTACAACACCGATCAGGACGTCGATTACGTCCTCGAACATCTGCCGAAGATCATCAGTGATCTCCGTGCCATGTCGCCGTTCTGGCAGGAGACCGGTAAAGAGAAGGCGGAATAGGGATTGCGGCTGCCGGGTTTGACGTTGGCGTAACCATTCAGCAGCACCACATCTTCGGACGATCGGCCCGGCTTACGAGGTACGCGGTGCCGGTCCGCTTGTCCAAATCTGCACCACTGCTGAACGGTTACGGTCCGACGGTTTTGGGTACTTTGTCGACCGCCCCGGTGAACGGTTACAACAAACCGGGTTTTGCGAGTTTATCAAGTTTCGATAAGAGGATTAGATGAAAGTAATTCCGGCTTCGTTTGAAATTCAGGATGATTTGGACCGCCGGTCTCCGGCCCTGCGGATCGAGGCGTGCGGGCGCATCTGTTATAAAAGCGAAGACAAGATCGATGACGAATCCGCCGGTCCCTTTATCGAGAAAATCTTGAAGCACGGCCATAACTCCGTGGCCGAAATGGCTGTAATCACAATTAAAGTTGAGTTCGACTCGGAAAAACTAGCCTGGCAGTTCTATGGATGCCAGCCTAAATTTCTCCAGATAGACCGGCTCAACAAGAACGAGTTGCTGATTACCGGCAGTATCCGGGCCTACCGTGAGTTGTACCGGGAGAACAGCACCATCAAGCTTATCAAGGGGATCGCCGCTTTCCTGTTTGACCGTTATCCGCTCTTCTTCAAGGATATCGTGACCAGGCGCGGCCTTTTTCCGCAAACCGGGGTAACCGTCGAAAAAATTTCCCTTGCCGAGGTCGAAAATCTGCCCATCGACCAGCTTGCCAGGCACCGTTATATCGGCGTCAAGTTTTATACCAATCGGGCCGTGACCCACGAAATTGTCAGACACCGGCCCTGCTCTTTTTTGCAGGAGAGCCAGCGCTACTGCCGGTACAGCGAGGATAAATTCGGTTCCGAAGTTACCTTTATCAAGCCGATGTTTTTCGAGGAAGGAAGCGAAGAATACAAGCTCTGGGAGCGGGCCATGGCGGAGACCGAGAAGATCTATCTCAAGCTGCTTGAAACCTCCTCGCCCCAGGCGGCCCGTACCGTACTCCCCAATTCATGCAAAACCGAAATTATCGTCTACGCCAATCTCCTCGAATGGCTTCATATCTTCAGGCTCCGGGTTACCCCGGCCGCCGAGCCTTCGATGCGCGAGGTGATGATCCCCCTGCTGGCCGAATTTACCCAACGTTTCCCCGCCCTCTTCGAGGGAGTCCGGAGCTGATCGTTATCCAATTATACTTGTTATAAACCCGGTCGTGGTCGGCCGGTTTTACTTTTGAAGGTTACCTTTATCAACAGATTAAAATGAATTAAGGAGGTTAGTCATGGCTTTAGATCCCACCAAACACGCGGACTGGGAAATTGCGGAAGAAGCGGAATCCCGCATGAAAACAGTCTACGAGCTCGGCGACAGTCTCGGTCTCAAGAAGGAAGAGGTTCTTCCTTACGGCCATTACATCGGCAAGCTCGATTTCCGGAAAATCATGAACCGTCTCGGCGACAAGCCCGACGGCAAATACGTCGACGTTACCGCGATCAGCCCGACCCCTTTGGGCGAAGGTAAATCCACCTGCGCCATGGGTCTGGTCCAGGGACTCGGTAAGCGCGGCAAAAGCGTGGTCGGCGCCATCCGTCAGCCTTCCGGCGGTCCCACCATGAACATCAAGGGCAGCGCCGCCGGCGGCGGCCTGGCCCAGTGCATCCCCCTTACCCCGTTCTCCCTGGGGCTGACCGGTGATATCAACGCCATCATGAATGCCCATAATCTCGGGATGGTGGCGCTTACCTCCAGGATGCAGCACGAGAACAACTACACCGACGAGCAACTTGCCCAGCGTAATCTCAAGCGTCTGGACATCCATCCCAAAAAGGTCGAGTTCGGCTGGATTATCGACTTCTGCGCCCAGGCCCTGCGAAATATCACGATCGGCCAGGGCGGCAAGATGGACGGTTATACCATGCAGTCCAAGTTCGCCATCGCCGTTTCTTCCGAGATCATGGCGATTCTCTCCATCGCCAACGACTTGAAGGATATGCGGGAACGGATCGGCAAGATCGTGGTCGCCTACGACAAGCAGGACCGGCCGATCACCACTGCCGATCTCGAAGTAGACGGCGCCATGACCGCCTGGATGGTCGAGGCCCTGAATCCGAACCTGATGCAGACTCTGGAAGGCCAGCCGGTGCTTGTCCATGCCGGGCCGTTTGCCAATATCGCCATCGGCCAGTCCTCGGTTATCGCCGATCGGGTCGGCCTGAAGATTGCCGATTACAATGTGACCGAGTCCGGATTCGGTGCCGATATCGGTTTCGAGAAGTTCTGGAACCTCAAATGCCGTTACAGCGGCTTGAAACCCAACTGCGCCGTGGTTGTTGCTACAATCAGGGCTCTTAAATGCCATGGCGGCGCCCCGATTCCGGTTCCCGGCAGACCGATGCCCGAAGAGTACGCTAAGGAGAATGTCGGCTGGGTCGAAGAAGGCTGCAAGAACCTGATCCACCATATCAAGACCGTCAAGAAAGCCGGAATCAATCCGGTGGTCTGCATCAACGCATTCTACACCGATACCGATGCCGAGATCGCGGCGGTCCGGCGTCTCGGCGAGGCTGCCGGCGCCCGGGTTGCCCTGTCACGGCACTGGGAGCATGGCGGTGATGGCGCTCTCGAATTTGCCGATGCGGTGGTCGATGCCTGCGAAGAACCGAACGACTTCAAGTTTCTTTACGAACTTGACACTCCCCTGGAGAAGCGGATCGATCTGATCGCCAGGGAAGTCTACGGCGCCGACGGAGTCAGCTACTCACCCGAGGCCAAGACCAAGCTTGACCGGATGGAGAAGGATCCGGAGATGAAGGAGATGGGTACCTGCATGGTCAAGACCCACTTGAGCCTTTCCCACGATCCGAGCAAGAAGGGCGTACCGACCGGCTGGACCTTGCCGATTCGCGACATCCTCACCTACAAGGGCGCGGGTTTTGTGGTTCCGGTTGCCGGGGCAATCAGCCTGATGCCCGGTACCGCCTCCGATCCGGCCTATCGCCGGATCGACGTCGATACCGAGACCGGTAAGGTTAAAGGGGTATTTTAGTACCCCGTAACCCATAAACCATCGCATCTTGCTCGTTATTTTACGCGCCGACTGCGTTGCGACTTCCGTTACATAGCGCTGCTATGCGCGGGAAGTCGCGCCTTGTCGGCCCGCAAAATCCCTTCGCAATTTCGCGAAACTTTATGGTTTACGTGGTACTAGGCCCTTAAGCAATCACGGGCTGTTGATTAGGCCTGTGATTGCTTACCCAAGAATAAACATAGCGGTGGTATTTATTATTGAGAAGGCCCGGGATCTCCCGGGCCTTTTTTATTGGGACACGCCCGGCCTGAGGCGCGGCGCGCGCGGCGGGCGGCATGGAAGTAGATCACTTCCCTCCGGGTGTTCAGATTAAGATCAGGGAGGCGGCAGGGCGATTGGGGAAGGTGATCAACGCTTTCCGGCGATGCACAGTTCCGCCTCGGAAGGGCGGACATAGATCGGCACCACTTCGGCGGGATCAACGAAGTGGTTTGCGGTAAACATCTCGGAAGCGAGGAGTCCGATGGTCACCGCCCTGGGGAAAAAGGTGCGGGTCGGCGCGAAAATCGCCGAGTCGCCGAGGGTTTCCCTGAATAAATCGCGATAGGCGAGACCGCCGTCGCCGACCAGCACCGTCGGCTGGTCGATAAGCCCGGCCAGCTTCTCCGGCTTCAAGACCAGATCGGCGCCGGTTTTCCGTGGAATTCCGTGATTGTCGCAGCGGTAGAAGGCGGCATAGACCTCCTTTTTACGGGCATCGAGCAAGGCGCAGATCCGGCTGTCCGGCGGGCCCATAAGCTGGCGGGCCAAACCGTCAAGGGTCGGGACGCCAAGCAGAGGGCGTTCGGCGGCCATGGCCAGACCTTTGGCGGTACTGAGCCCGATCCGCAGGCCGGTAAAGCTTCCCGGGCCCAGACTGATCGCGATTCCGTCGATCCGGGGCCAATCCAAGCCGGTCTCCCGCCGCACCCGGTCCACCTGGCGGATCAGCCGCCGGGAATGGGTGGTGGCGGTATCGACCGAATACTCGGCCAGGCAGCGGTTGCCGGACATCAAAGCGACGCTGCCGCACATGGTGGCGGTTTCGATGGCCAGGATCAGGGGTGCCGCCGGTTGGGGCTCGGTTTTTTTCATCGGCGGATTCAGGTAAAGAGCCGGACGATATCGTTGTAGAAGACGAAAACCATCAGGGATACCAGGATCACCAGACCGATCTGCTGCCAGATCTCCATGGCTCTCTGGGACATGGGTCTGCGGAGCAGGGCCTCATAAGAAAAGAACATCAGATGGCCGCCGTCCAGAATCGGGATCGGCAACAGGTTGAGGATGCCGAGGTTGACGCTGATCAAAGCCATGAAATAGATCAGGTTTATCCAGCCGGCTTCCATCTGTTGCCCGGCCAGTTGGGCGATCATGATCGGACCGCCCAGTTCGCTGGCCGGAATCACTGCCTGGATCATCTTGATGATGCCCATAATGGTCAGATAGATCAAGGACCAGGTTTGGATGAATCCCCCCTTGATCGCCTCCCATAGCGATGCCTTCTCGTAGGTAACCTCCTGGCTCCGGGAGATTCCCAGCATATAACGTTTCTCGATCTCCTCGCCGAAAATATTACGGCTTGGAGTGAATTCGGGCTGGGCGGTGATTTTCCGCCTTTCGCCCTGGCGCTCGATCACCAGCTCCACCGGTTCGCCTTCGCTGTTGGAGATCCGGTTGGCCACATCCATCCATTCATCGGTTTGCTTGCCGTCGATCGAGATAATCCGGTCGCCGGCTTCGAGGCCGACGGCTTCGGCCGGCGAGTCGGCCGAGACGGCGCCGATCACCGTATTGTCGACCGGGGTCGGCATTCCGGCGAAGACGAAGATCATGAAGAACAGAAAGACGGCGAACAACAGATTGAAAACCGGACCGGCCGCGACGATGCAAAAGCGCTGCCATACCGGTTTTGCCGCGAAGGAGCGATTCTTCTCCCCGGCCGGGATCTCTTCGTCGCGCTGTTCGCCGAACATCTTGACATAGCCGCCAAGGGGCAGGGCGCTGATCAGATATTCGGTTTCTCCATAGCAGCGGCTGAAGATCTTCGGGCCGAAGCCGATGGAAAACTTGAGAACCCTGACCTTGAACATTTTGGCCAGGATAAAATGGCCGAATTCATGAACAATGATCAACAGGCCCAGGACGATGATGAAGGATAATATTGAGTTCATAGTCAGTTCTTTTAATTATGGAGATTGTACTGGTTCGAGTCAACCAGCAATTTTGCCCGGGTCCGGGCGTCCCGGTCCGCGGTCAGGATGGTTTCCAGATCGACCGCTTGTCCGGGATTGAATTGCGCGACTGTCCCGGCGACGATTCTGGTGATTCCGGTAAAGCTGATTCTCTTATCGAGGAACGCCGCCACCGCAACTTCATTGGCGGCGTTAAAAACGGCCGGCGCGATGCCGCCCGAGGTGCATACTTGATAGGCGAGCTCCAGGGCCGGGAATTTTGCCAGGTCGGGATGGTGGAATTCCAGGCTAGCGGCAGCGGCCAGATCGAGGCGCGGCAGGTCAAGGGGTAAGCGCTCTGGAAAGGCTAGGGCATAGGCGATGGGGATCTTCATATCGGGAATGCCCAGCTGGGCGATGAATGAACCGTCCAGGTACTCTACCATTGAGTGTACTATTGACTGGGGGTGAATCAGGACTTCGATCTTGTCAGCTTCGATATCGAAGAGGTAGCGGGCCTCGATCACCTCAAGCCCCTTGTTAATCAGGGTAGCGGAGTCGATTGATATCTTGTCGCCCATGTCCCAGTTGGGGTGGGCGAGGGCCTGTTCGGGGGTGACGTTATCGAGTTCTTGCGCGCCTACCGCGAAAAAGGGGCCGCCGGAGGCGGTCAGGATAAGCCTGGAGACGTCTTCGCGACGGCCGGCGTCGAGACCCTGATTTATGGCGCTGTGCTCGCTGTCGATGGGAAGAAGATTGACCTTGTGGCGGCGGACTTCCTTCATGACCAGATCGCCGGCCATGACCAAGGTCTCCTTGTTGGCGAGGCCGATGTCCTTGCCGGCCCGGATCGCCGCCAGGGTCGGGGTCAGGCCGGCGGCCCCGACGATGGCGGAAACAACCATTTCCGTCGACGGGATCGTGGCAACCCGTTCATTGCCTTCCGGGCCGGATAAGACCCGGTTCCGCCATTGTGGCGGCAAAATCCCGGTTAGCTCCCCGGCCAGAAGCGGCTCGCTGATCGAGACCAGTTCCGGCGCGAATTCATCGATCTGCTCCTTCAGCAGGGATAAATTGCGGCCGGCTGCCAGACCAACCACTTTGAAGCGGTCGGGATACTGTCTTACCACTTCCAGGACGTTCCGGCCGATCGAGCCGGTTGAGCCCAGCAGGGAAATTTTTTTAACCATGTTTTACTTCCAAAAATTGTAACCGTTCACCGGGGCGGTCGCCAAAGTATCCAAAACCGCCGGACTGTAACCGTTCAGCAGTGGTGCAGATTTGGACAAGCGGACCGGCGCCGCGTACCTCGTGTACGTAAGCCGGGCCGATCGTCCGAAGATGCGGTGCTGCTGAACGGTTACCAAAAATTCAGTGATCAGAGGCTGAGTAAGCCGAAATCAAGCAGGTAGAAAAGAACCGGGGCCGCGATCATCAAGGAATCAAGGCGGTCCAGAACCCCGCCGTGGCCGGGCAGGATATGGCCGGAATCCTTGACCCCCATGGTCCGCTTGATCATTGATTCGGTAAGATCACCCATGACGCCGACCAGGCTGATAAAAACGGTAAGGAAGGCGATCTTGACCAGCGAATACCAGGGAAAGAACCAGATGCAGACGAGGAGCGCCCCGAGAATGCTGCCGGCCACTCCACCGAGCAGGCCTTCGAAGGTCTTGCCGGGACTGATGTTCGGCGCCATTTTATGGCGGCCGAACATCTTGCCGGTGTAATAGGCGAATGAGTCCGAAAAAACGGTGATCACCGTCAGCAGGATCAATAATTGCTTCCCTTCGGCAAGGGTCAGCAGCAGGGTGAAGTGGGAAAAGCTGAATCCCACGTAAAATACCCCGAATCCGAGCCGCATCATCAGGGCGAAAGCGCTGAACTCCGCCTGCTCGTTGTTGAGCTCCGAGTAACGGCTGAGGCTGTAGACGATCAGAAAGAAAAGGGAGAGGAAGAGGCCGGCCGAAACCGCTTCGGGTTTGCCGGCGTATGCGGCTGCCAATGGCAGCAGACCGAGGATGGTGCCTATTATTTTGTCGCGGCGGCTGCAGCTGGCCAGGGTCATGGCGAAATATTCATTCAGGGCCAGGGCGCCGAGAACCAGAAAGGTAAACCAGAAGAGCCAGAAGGGTCCATACAATAAGAGCGCCAGCCAGCCGCCGCTTATAATCAGGCCGGTTGCTATTCTTGTTCGATTCAAGATTATCCTACCTGGTTTGAGGTTTTGCCGAAACGTCGCTGCCTTTTTTGAAAATCGGCCAGGGCCGAGATAAACTCATTTTTTCGAAAATCGGGCCACAGGGTCTCGGTAATATATAACTCGGCATAGGATAATTGCCAGAGCAAAAAATTGCTTAAACGGGATTCGCCGCCGGTCCTGATTAACAGATCCGGGTCGGGTTGGCCTGCCGTGTCGAGATGCTCGGAAACGAGTTTGTCGTCGATTACCGCCGGATCGAGCAGCCCCGTCCGGCATTTTTCCGAGATTTGCCGGATTGCCCGAACAATTTCGTCTCTGCCCCCGTAGCTCAAGGCCAGATTGAGAATCAGGCCGCTATTGTCCGCGGTTTGCTTGATGGCGTGGTCAAGGACGTCGCGGACCTCGGCCGGCAATCTCTGGCGCTGACCCAGGCATCGCAGGGAGACGTTGTTTGCGGAAATGGTCTTGAGTTCGCTTTGCAGGAAGTTCTTGAGAAGTCCCATCAGGGCCTGTACTTCAGAGGCGGGCCGATTCCAGTTTTCAGTGGAAAAGGCGTACAGGGTAAGAAATTTCACCCCGAGTTCGCCGCCGGTCCGGACAATATCCTGTACGGACTCGATTCCCTGTTTATGGCCAAGGGGCCTGGGCAGCCCGCGTTTCTGAGCCCACCTGCCGTTACCGTCCATGATGACGGCAACGTGGGTCGGGATATTATCGGGGTCGAGTTCGGTTGAGACTGTCATCTATAGGTCTTAGGTTCCGGATGGTGAACCGTTGGCGGCTGGATAAGCCGGGCGGTATTGAGTAGTGACCGTGTATGGTGCTTTCGGTATCGCGACGGCTTGGCCTGTCCGGCTGATATTTGTTGTAACGCCCGATAATGCTTTTAAAGTAAGGGGTTGACAGACACTTGGGCGGCCGAAAACGGATCAGACTTCCATAACCTCTTTTTCCTTCTCAGCCATCAGCTCATCTATTGAGCTGATAAACTTATCGGTATCCTTCTGGGCGTCTTCCTGGAAAGTAAACAATTCGTCTTCGGTTATCTCTTTGCTGTTTTTCTGTTTCTTGAGGGTGTCGATGGCGTCGCGCCGGGAATTGCGGATGGCTACCCGGTATTCCTCGGTGATTTTCTTGACCTGTTTGACCAGTTGTTTGCGGCGCTCCTCGGTCAGTTGCGGGATGGCGATGCGCAAAACCTTGCCGTCATTGATCGGGTTGAGGCCGAGATTGGCTTTCTGGATCGCCTTTTCGATCGGACCGAGCAGTTGGGAGTCCCAGGACTGGATTTGAATCAGGCGGCTTTCCGGAATAGTTATGGTCGCGACTTGATTGATCGGCATCTTGGCGCCGTATGCTTCAACCTTGAGACCCTCCAGCAGTGAAGTGGAAGCCCGCCCGGTCCGAATCTTGGCCAGTTCGCGCTTGTAGGCGTCGAGACTGCTCTCCATCTTTTCGGTCATTTCCTTAAGTACATCACTCATTTCCTTCACCCTTGATGATTGTTCCGGTAATCTCGCCGGTTACCGCCTTGCTGATATTACCGGGTTTGTTCATGTCGAAGACCAGAATGGTTTTGCTGTTGTCCCTAGCCAGGGATATAGCCGCCGAATCCATTACCTGCAATCTTCTTTGCAGGATCTCGCCGTAGGTAAGTTCCTTGAATTTGACCGCGTCGGGGTGGGTCAGAGGATCCTTGTCGTAGACCCCGTCGACCCGGGTCGCCTTGCAGATTATATCGGCATTGATTTCGAGGCCCCGGAGTACTGCCGCAGTATCCGTGGTGAAGTAGGGGTTGCCGGTTCCGGCCGCGAAGATCACTGCCCGGCCCTTTTCGAGATGACTGACGGCGGTCAGTTTGGCATAGGGTTCGCAGACGGTCGGCATCGGAATGGCCGACAAGACCCGGCAGGGGACATTATTCTTTTCCAGGGCGTCTTTCAGGGCCAGGCTGTTGATCACCGTGGCCAGCATCCCCATATTGTCGGCGGCGGCACGGTCCATGCCTTCCGAGGCGCCGGCAACGCCGCGAAAGATATTGCCGGCGCCGATTACCAGCCCGATCTGGACGCCGAGGCCGAGTAAGTCCCCGATCTCGTCGGCGACATAGGTAAGCATCTCCGGATGGATACCGTATGAGGCTTTGCCCATCAGGGCTTCGCCGCTTAGTTTCAGAAGAACCCTTTTGTATGCTGTATCAGTCAAGTTGTTCCCGTATTCTTTCTTTCGCCGGATCAGGCGCCTACCTGGAAGCGGGCAAATCTCTTGATGGAGATGTTCTCGCCGATCTTTGCAATAATCTCATTCAAAAGGTCCTGAATGGTGAGATCGGGGTTTTTGACGAATTTCTGCTCCATGAGAGTTACTTCGGAGTAGTACTTGTCGATTTTCCCGGCGACGATCTTGTCGGCGATGTTTTCCGGTTTGCCGGACTCCAGGGCCTGATTCTTGAAAATTTCGGTTTCCCGGGCGACAAGTTCGGCCGGAACTTCCTCGCGTTTGGTGGCGATGGGATTACTGGCCGCGATGTGCATGGCGACATCCTTGGCAAATTCCCGGAACATGTCCGATTTGGCAACAAAGTCGGTTTCACAAGCGATTTCGACCATAACTCCCAGTTTGCCGCCGGCATGGATGTAGGTTTCGACCAAACCCTCGCTGGTGGCCCGGTCGGCCCTTTTCATCGCCACGGCCAACCCCTTCTGGCGAAGGAAGTCAACGGCTTTCTCCATATCGCCGCCGGTTTCGACCAGCGCCTTTTTGCAGTCCATCATGCCCGCGTTGGTTTTGTCACGTAATTCTTTTACCATCTGGCTTGTTATTTCCACAACTTGCTCCTAATGTTATCTATTGGTTATATGACTATCCAGCCTGGAGCTGGAAAAGTAACTGCTAAGCTGCGCCGAAGATGCGCACCCTGGAAGGTGCATAAACTTCGGAGGGCCGGTGAGCCGTATCCTTCGGTAATCGGTATGGGGAACAGGCCGATGCCAAAGCAGATGTGGTGCTGCCGGACAGTTACATGGTTATTTGAAAAAATCCGCCGAAACCGGCCCGTTTCGATTTATGCGAAGACGGACAGCGGTTTCGGGTGGTTTTTTTTATCCTTATTACTCTTGCCGAGTTCGCAAAAAGTCTCGGGATGGCTAAGCAAAAACTTCGATATACGCCCCGCAGGAAGTGCCCTCCTCAAGGGAGGATTGAACAGAACCCTTGGGGTGCAAGAAGTAGTGTATTTTTGCGACTGAGGCCATACATTTGGTATGCCGAAGGAGCAAAAATGCGCTACGACGCAGTAGATCGGAGTTTTTTGCGACGCCATCACTCCTGGGTCGCCGCCTGGTCGGTGCTTTCGGCTGAAGATTCAGCGGCGGATACCGCTTCGGGAACCACCTCGGCTTCGCCGGAGTCCATTTTGGCGGTTTGCTGCTCCTTGCCGGCGAGAACGGCATCGGCCATTCTCGAAGAGACCAGTTTGATCGCCTTGATGGCATCGTCGTTACCGGGAATCGGATAATCGATCCCGTCGGGGTTGCAGTTGGTGTCGGCAATGGCTACCACCGGGATGCCGAGACGGTTCGCCTCGACAATGGCGATGTTTTCCCGTTTGGGGTCGACGACAAAAATCGCGCTGGGCAGCTCCTTCATCGTTTCGATCCCACCCAGGTTGCGTTCGAGTTTAACTACCTCTTTTTCCATCATCAGCTTTTCCTTCTTCTTGTACTGATCTATGGAACCGTCTTCCTGCATGGCTTTAATTTTTTTCAGGCGGTCGATGGATTTGCGGATGGTCTGGAAGTTGGTCATCATTCCGCCCAGCCAACGGTTGGTCACGTAAAACATCCCGCATCTTTCGGCCTCTTCCCTGATGATTTCCTGGGCCTGTTTCTTGGTGCCGAGAAAGAGTATGGTACCGCCCTTTTCGACGGTTTTCTCAATAAAATCGTAGGCCTGGTTGAAGAGAGGCAGGGTTTTATCGAGGTTGATAATATAGATCTTGCTGCGGGCCCCGTAGATATAGGGCTTCATTTTCGGGTTCCAGCGGCGGGTCTGGTGACCGAAGTGCATACCGGCCTCCAGCATTTCCTTCATTTGAACGTGTGACATGTTGCTCTCCTTTTTCTGGTTTTTCCTCCATCCCTTTGTCCCGACCTGCTTGGCAGGCACCAGAGGGGAATTGCGGGATGTGTGTTTTGCCCTTTTGACAAGGCGGTTAATGTTGCTGAAATAAACGCCACCTTTTAACATTATGCCTGATTTTTTGCAAGGCACAAGGGCAAAGGGTGGATAAAAAAACTTGACTGGACCAAACAAATCAATAGAATGGCTTTTTCGCCGGTTTAGTACCTCTTTGATCTTATCATCTTGAAGTGGATAAAGCCCCCATGTCACTGCCTGACTTTAAACCGAATAAAATTCTGCTCCGGTCGACCAACTGGATCGGGGATGCCATCATGACGACTCCGGCGGTTCGGACTGTCAGGCAAAACTTCCCCGAGGCCCATATCGCGATCCTCGCCTATCCGTGGGTGGCCGACATATTCCACAGTTCACCCCATGTCGATGAGGTTATCCTTTATAATAAAACCGGCGAACATCGGGGGTTAAAGGGGCTCTGGCGTCTGGGCCGCGAGTTGGCCGAGGCTGAATTCGATACTGCCATCCTGTTCCAGAACGCCTTTGAAGCGGCCCTGCTGGCGGCAATTGCCGGTATCCCGGTGCGGGCCGGTTATATCAGGGATGCGAGGCGGTTGCTTTTGACCCATCCGGTAAGGATCCGGCCGGAAGTGCGCAAACTTCACCAGGTCCATTATTATCAGGAGCTGTGTCGGGGGCTGGGGCTAAATCCCGGCCCCGATCAATTGTTTTTACAGCTGGCCCCGGAGGTCGAAATCCGGGCCCGGGAGCTGGTTTCGGATTTTGCGGGGCGGCCGCTGATCGGCTTTAATCCCGGGGCGGCCTACGGCCCGGCCAAGTGCTGGCCGGTGGAACGATACGGCAGGCTCGCCGCCTCCCTTGCCGGGGATTTCAACGCGATGATCCCGGTGTTCGGGACCGCGGCTGATGCGGCTACCGCCAAGACGATCCGGAGCTTTGCCCCGGAAAATGTTATTGATCTGGCCGGTAACACCTCCCTGGCCGAGGCGATGGCCCTGATCGGGATCTGCGACGCTTTTGTCACCAACGATTCGGGTCTGATGCATGTAGCGGCCGCCAGGGAGACCCCCATGGTGGCGATATTCGGCTCTACCGATCCGGTTGCCACCGGCCCTTTTTCCGAACGAGCCGTGGTTATTCAGAAGAAAATGGCATGCCAGCCCTGTTTCAAAACCCACTGCAAATCCGACTTCCTTTGTATGAACAGCATTGAGGTCGAGGAAGTGGCCGAAGCGGTTGGAAAGCTGCTTGGCGATCAACGGGCGCGGCAATGAACGAAACCGCCGAGAAAAGACCGGCGGTGTTTCTTGACCGCGACGGCACGATCAACGAGCAGATGGGTTATGTAAATCATCTCAGCCGATTCGTACTTCTGCCGGGCAGTGCGGCGGCCATCCGGATCTTGAACGAACACCACATTCCGGTCTTTGTGGTGACCAATCAGTCCGGTCTGGCCCGGGGTTATTTTCCGCCCGCGCTTTTAGATGAGGTGCATGCCAAAATGATCGAGATGCTTGCGGCGGAAGGAGCAAGGGTCGATGGAATCTATGTCTGCCCTCATCATCCGGAGGCGAGGGAAGAACGCTACCGGGTTGACTGCGATTGCCGCAAGCCTAAACCGGGGCTCTTTATCCGGGCGGCCCGGGAACATGGGATCGATCTTGACGCTTCCTTTGTTGTGGGTGATCGCTGGTCGGATCTGAAGGCGGCCGCTGCCTGCGGTGCTACCGGGATTCTGGTGCTGAGCGGTTATGGCCGGGGGGACCTTGAGTATATCGGCCCGGCCCAGTCGATTCGGCCGGCCCATGTCGCCGAGGATCTGCTTGACGCGGCTACCTGGATTATCAGGTCTTTGGCGGAAAAATAAGTCCCGGCGGGCTCTGCGGCTTTATTGATCTGAAAAATCGTAAACGAATTCGTTGTTCTTGAGCAGACCATGTTCCTTTCTGGCGATCTTCTCGATGTAGGCCGGATCATTGGTCAAGAGGTTGATCTCATCCTTGAGTTGCCGGTTGTTATCCCGCAGTTCCGCGTTTTCCGCTTCACTCTGCCGGAGGTTTTTCGAGACCCGGTGATAACGAATTGCCCCCAATGGTGAGAAAAGAACCCAAGCCGTCAGCAGCAGGGCAGCGAGCCATCCTGCCTTTAGTAATTTTCTGGTTTTACGGTCCGTCGCGCGGGATAACATCTCAATTCCGATTTTCAGTTGTATGATAAAAGCGTTAAGGCGGCTGATGTCCAGCCAAAGTAAAATTTTCTACCAAACCGTCACGGATTCAGGGGCTTGTCTTGCGGCTTCAATCATCATCCGTCTCACGATAAAACAATTTTCCATTCCCTAATCATAAATGAATTACACCTGTTTCGACAGGGAAAACCGCGGTCCTCCATTTAAAAAGGCCGGGGAGAGATGATTTCTCCCCGGCCTTATTGTTTTTCGTATGTAGTTATGATTTACCAGTTTTTAGAGCCGTGGCAGGCAATATTTGAGCAAGTTCCTCCTTGATAGAGTCCCACGCTCGTATCTCCACCGCCGATAGTTTCGGCCGGGTTCTGTTCGAAGTTGCTGGTTGCCAGGTTGCTGAAACATTTCCGGTTCGCAGGATAAGAT
>JBHEOZ010000149.1:0-5194 GCA_046260555.1 Desulfurivibrionaceae bacterium | reverse complement strand
GGTCGGCGGCTTTCTGCCGTCTCTGCTTTAATACCTGGTTCAGTTCTTCGTTCATTGATAATCCTGGAAATGAAAAATTATAGCCGGGTCAGGAGAGGTATTTATGGCGCAGGGCGGCCGATACTTCGCTGGTCAGGGTCAGTACTTTTTCGGCAAGTTCCGGAGCCAGCGAGCCGGTCCCGCAACTCGGGGTGATCAGGCTCTGCTCCAGAATAACCGGGATAGTCCAGCGGTCGGTGCTCAGTTCCGCGGCCTGCGCTTCCCATCTGGCCGTCAGCGCCTCGGTGGATTCGGCGGTGATTTTATCTTCTTCCGAGGTGGGAACAATACCCCAGGCAAGGATATCTTCCTGGGAAATGGTGATAAACGAGGAGGAGCCGAGGCCCGCCAGGGCCGGTTCATCGATGAAGATCAGAACCGGCAGTCCGGTCTGTTTGAGAAAATTGACCTGCCAGGCGCCTTTCAACGCCAGACCCTGAACGATCATCTCCCGCAGGGAAGGGTTGTAGTAACTCAAGCGCTGGTCCTGGTCCTGGAGTCCGGTCAGGGTGGTGAAGGGACCGGTGATCTGCCCCTTGACCGCTTCGGCGCGAGTCGAGGCGGCGACTGCATCCTTAAGAAGATAAAGTCCGCCCGCTCTTTCGCGGCTGATGGCGAAGCGGGAATTCGTCAGGGCGTCGGGGTCTTCGCCGACCGCCAGAAAATCCTCGAAGAAGGGCAGCAGTTTCTCGTCGAAATCACCGGTGGTATCGAAGTAGGTGCGCTCGCCCTCGACCAGGCCGATCATGCCCTCCATGAACTGGACCAGCATGCCCTCCCTGGGATTGCCGGGCAGTTGCGGCCATAAGGGGATTTCCGGGGTGTAGCGGTTGATCAGCTCCAGGCCCTTGGCATGGTCCGGAACGGGCAGGCTGCCGATCAGGGTGGCGAGGCCGCGCGGCGAGAAGTTTTCAGCCGCCGTTTTGTCGGATGATGGTTTTGCGGATGCTTGCTGTGTCATGTTTAATTTCCTGAATTATGCTGTGTTTTTAATTTTGCAAGAACCTCTTTAGCTATCAATTATGGGGTTGGATGTCAATCAAATTCAGGGTTCCGGGAGCGATTAAAAAAGCTGCGTCGATTGAGGCGCGGTTGCCGGCTGGGCGAGCCGCCGGTAATTATTTGACGGGCCGGCTCTTGACTGCGCGCCTAAAGTTGTTTAATTTACGTGATTCGCGCGAGAGTGGCGAAATTGGTATACGCACTGGATTTAGGATCCAGCCCACCTAGTGGTTGGGGGTTCAACTCCCCCCTCTCGCACCAGATCGCGAAAAAACATGTAAGCGGATTCAGGCCATACCTGTGAACCCTGACGGGCATGGGTTCCAGGCCGGATCCAGCTGAGTTGAGCTGCTTTTCTGCTTTTATCCCCCTCAAGGGGGGACTGAACTGAGTGCCCTTTAGGGTGCAAACGAAACTTATGTGCCGCGAAGCAAATGCCCTCCTCAAGGGAGGATTGAACAGAACCCTTGGGGTGCCCGGCGGGTGTAAAGAACAAGATTTCTCACATGCGTTCGAAATGACCTCTTTTTTCGAATTTCTGCGAATTCATCAAGTATTCAGCATCCAAAAAGCGCCATCCAGAAGTAAACTCCCAAAAAACACTCTATTCCTGACTCCTGCTCCTGATTCCTCACTCCTGGCTCCTGGCTCCTAACTCCTCACCCTTCCGGGGCATTCGGCAAGGGACAAGGCTCGCCGAGGCAACAAAGCTCAAAATCATAGGCGTTCAGGATCCGCAGTTCCTTTTCCCGCCGGTCGCCGACAGGCCCGGGAATCAGCGGCTCTTCAAGCAGTTCCTGTAAGCGGAGCCGCTCCGGAATGCTGTCCAGACCCTGCCCGGAAACCTTGCCGGTGACCGTATCGAGAACTTCGCACTCCTCGCCGTTGCTGACCACAACCACGGGGATGATGGATTCCGGGTCAAAAACCCGGGCCGCGGCCAGAGCCGGGCGCTCCCGGGTGACCAAAGACCCGGGCCCGTATCTGATCATCATCAGCCGGTGATTATTAATTATAACCACAATATCAACCCGCGACACGACAAACCGGCCATTGAACAGGGTCTCGATCCTGCCGCCGACCGCCAGATCGCTTTTCGAGTAACCCTTTGCCTCGACCAGATAGCGGCAGAGTTTCTGGCGGTATCTTTCGTCATCGGTATCGACAATTCTCTCACCGGTGACATAATCGGTAAGCGTACCGTGAATCATATGGTGCGATTTGATCTCGGCCATATCTCCTGATCTGGTCGGGAATAACGAGACCTAGCCGGTTGCTTTCGATCCGCAACGTCGTTCGCGTCCCCATTTTTTACTTTTTGCGAACTCATCAAACCTGATGGCGTCGCAAAAAATCTTAAAAATAAAAAGGGGAGCCGACCGGCGGCCCCCCTTAACCACAGCCATCCCGGTTTTTTATTACAGATTCAGCCAGGACTCGGAAAAGACATTCTGGCCGGACAGCACCTTATAGGTCTTGTAATGCTCCAGGGAGCGCTGGTCGAGGGTGCCCGGATCTGGATCGTTGCCGTCCATCATGCCGTGGACCATATCGACCAGAACCTGGCGCTCTCCCTTGCAGAGGGCGATCAGCTCGGGATCGTAGGAGTTGACGATCGCGGTAGTCAGGCCGTATTTCATCAGCATGATCAGATAGGTCCGGTCCAGATAGCCCCGCAGTTTCTCGTCCACGCCGTTCGAGACGTTGGACAGGCCCACGGTGGTCCGGGAGCCGGGGGCGATCTCGGGCAGCATGCTCAGGAACTCGAGGCCGGACATGAGCTGGTCGGCCCCCAGGGTGATCGGGGTGGCGATCGGATCAAAGACCATCTTCTCGTTGGAGATGCCGGCCTCGTTCAAGGCCATCATCAGGTCGACCGACATGGCGGCCCGTTCGTTCGAGTCCCGGGGCATGCCGTCAGGACCCCAGAGCAGGGCGATCACGTTGCAGCCCGCCTCGGCGGCGACCGGGATCAGCTTCTCCATCCTTTCCGGCTGGGCGGAAATGGAGTTCATGATGGCGTTTTTCTTGTTTTTAATGGTCTTGAAACCGGCGGCCATCGCCTCGGCATTGGTGGTATCCAGGCAGAGGGGCAGCGGGGTGGCGGCCTCGACGGTCTCCACCACCCAGGGCATCAGCTCGGTGCCGTCCTTGCGGGCCGGCCCGATATTGATATCAAGAAAGGATGCGCCGGCGGCGGTCTCTTCCCGGGCCATCTCCTGGATCGGGCCGGGGTTTCTCTCTTTCATGGCGGTACCGCTTCTGGTTCCCATGATGTTGATGCTTTCGGCGATCCCTAGGACGAGATTTGACATGTTCTTCTCCTTATATGACTTTAATATTTTTAAGATTCCTTACGAACCGGTTTAACGTGCGGCAATAATTGTCCAAGACGACGGACAAACCCTGAAATTAGCGTCAATACAGATGGTTGTCAATAATGATGTTAACCGGCGCCGTTACGACGTCAGTTTTTCCCGGACGGTCGGGAACTGGTCCATATCGGTATGGGGCAGAAAGAGGGCGGCCATGTAGTGATTCATGAACTGCGGATTTTCGCTTAGTTCCATATTGGTCATCAGTTTTCTGACTTCGACCCGGTCGCGGAACCGGTTGATATCGTTGAGGCTGATCTGGCAGCCGGTCAGGGAGGCGTTGCCGAGATAGTAGAATTTTTCCCGGTCGATATCGGGCAGCAGGCCGATGCAGATCGCCCGTTCCAGATCGATATAGGCTCCGAAGTTGCCGGCCAGGATCACCCGCTCCAGGTCGTTGAAGGTCATGCCCACCGATTCGAGCAGAGTCTGGTAGCCGGCGTACATAGCGCCTTTGGCTCTGGTCAAGTTGTCGAGATCGACTTCGGTGATGACGATATCCTCGCCGATCAGCGAGTCGCCGGCCCAGGCCAGCACATATTCGTAACCGTCGTAACCTTCCCGGATCCGGGGATGATCGAGCTTGCGGTTGAACTTGCCCTGCTGATCGATGACTCCGGCCTCGAGAAGTTCGGAGACAATGCTGATCAAGCCGGAGCCGCAGATCCCGGCGGGCTTGGTCCGGTCGATGGTGACGATCATCGGATCGAGGGTTTCCGGATGGATATGAAAGTTTTCGATGGCGCCGGTGTTGGCCCGCATACCGTGCCGGATGCCGCCGCCCTCGAAGGCCGGTCCGGCCGAACAGGCGGCGCAGGCCATCCAGTCCTGGTTGCCGACCACGATCTCGCCGTTGGTGCCGATATCAATGAACAGGGTCAGGGCCGGACTCTTGTGCATCTGGCAGGCATGGACGCCGGCCACGATATCGCCGCCGATATAGCTGGCAATGGAGGGATAGAGGAAGAGCCGCACCGAGGGATGGGCGTAAACGCCGATAGCGGCCGCCCTGGTCAGGGGCATCTGACTGCAGGTCGGCACGTACGGGGCTTCACGCAGGTATTTGGGATTTATTGCCAGGAGCAGCTGGCTCATCACGGTGTTACCCGCCGCCATGATATAGCTGATATCGCTGGGGCTGATGATCACTTGCTGGCAGACGTTTTCGATCACCTTGTTGATGGTGCGAACCACCTGCTCCTGGAGATCTTCAAGACCGCCCGGCTTTTGGGCATAGATGATCCGCGAGATAACATCCTCGCCGAATCTGATCTGTTCGTTATAAGCGGAGGCCTCGGCCATGACCTTGCCGCTGTTCAGATCGAGGAGCAGGCCGCTGATTGTGGTGGTACCGATATCCACGGCCAGACCGTAAAGACGGTCGGTGGTGTCGCCGGGCTCAACGGCGATGATCCGGTCGGGCTCCTCGCTCCTTTTGCCGCGCAGCATGATCACCGTCACTTGCCAGTCGGCTTCGCGCAGGGTGGCCGGCAGCTCCTGGAGCAGCTGGGGGTGATCGTAGGTCGGTTCGACGCAGTCGCGGCAGCCTTTGCTGATCGCCCCCAGCAGCCTCTGCAGATCGGGGGTGTTATCATCGATTGACGGGGGGGGAAGTTTGACAAATCTTTTTTCCACCGGCGGGTCAAGCTGCCAGCTGCCGACCAGTTCCGACATGGAGCGGGCCGAGATTGCCCGGGTGGTCTTGGGTTTTCTCTTCAGGGCTCGGCCGTCCTTGCTGACCACTTCCGGAACCGATACCACCAGATCGCCTTTAACCG
>JBHEOZ010000148.1:0-5219 GCA_046260555.1 Desulfurivibrionaceae bacterium | reverse complement strand
CCCCATATCTCACCTTAAGCCTTGAAGCTTTCTTTTAGCTTGCAGCTTTTAGCTTGCAGCTTTTAGCTTGCAGCTTTTAGCTTGTGGCTTGCAGCTTGAACCTTGCAGTTCATGTAACAATCAGACCGGCGTAGCCGACTACCTGGTCGGTGTCGCCGCTGGTCTCGCCGGAGTCGGTATAGCGAACCAGTTCGGCCTTTGCGGCGCCCAGGGCAATGGCGGCGGTCAATACTATGGTGGTCGGCATGATCCCGCACATGGTGATTCCCCTGCCGACTACGGTTTCATAGAGTCCCTGTGGGTCGAGGCCGGTAATGCGGTCAAGGGCCAGGTGGTCCTTGACCGTAGCCGCGCGCCTCGATTCGTAGTGGGTCATATCGGTGCTGGCTACCAGGAGAACCGGTTTGGCGAATTCCTTAACGGCCTTGGCCAGGGCCTCCCCGGTTGCCCGGCACAGCTCGAAGGTGATGTGCGAAACCACGATCGGAGCGATTTTCAGGTTCGGCTGCAGGGCCTGCAGAAAAGGGACCTGGACTTCCAGGGAGTGTTCGAAGCGGTGGGCGGTTTCGTCGACTTCGATGACGCCGGAGTGTTTCAGGATCAGCTCGGCTAAAGCGCGATTAAGCGGCACCCGCCCCATCGGCATCTCCCAGGATCCTTCGCTCATCAGGGAGAGGGGGGGGCCGAGGCCGTGATGGTTCGGGCCCAGGATGATCACATCCTCGGGGATCTTTGTTCCCGCAAAGGTCTGGCCGGCGACGGAGCCGGAAAAGATATAGCCGGCATGGGGGGAGATTACTGCCAGCGCTTGTTTTTTTTCGCCCGGGGGGATTTCCGGAATTAATTCTGAAACCGCTTCGGCCAAGGCGTCTCGGCCGGCCGGATAAAACTGACCTGCTACCGCTGGGGCTCTTAACATGGCGGGCCTCCTTTCGGGTGGGTTGCAACGGATCCTCTACCCGCAGTATAGCAGAATTATCCTAGCCTTTTTTAGTGATCTTCCAGGTCGTGTCGTCCGCGCTGTCTTTGAGTTCGATCCCTTTTTCAAGCAGCAGATCCCGGATCTGATCGGCCCGGCCCCAGTTTTTCTCCCGGCGGGCTTGTTTGCGTTCGGTGATCAGCTTTTCGATTTCCTCGGAAGAGATCGTGAGGTCGGCGAGTTCGCCCTGTTGCCGGTTTTTCAGATATTCGGCTGCCGGTTCGGTGAGCAGTCCCATTATCCGGCAGAGTTCGCTGATTTTAGCGGTGCATGCCTGTAAAAACTCTACATCTTCGGCGGCGGGGTCCGGCGGCAGCTGCTGCCGGATGCGGTTTAGATCCTTGACCGTTTCGAAGATCATTCCCAGGCCGTGGGCGGTGTTGAAGTCGTTATCCATCGCCTGGACAAAACGTTTTTTCAGGCCGCTGATTTTTTCGCGGTCTTCCGCGGAGATCGCCGAGGCGCCGCCGGTCGAGCCGGACAGCTCTCCAATAGCCGCCACACAGTTGTAGAGCCGGTCAAGGCCGACGGCCGCGTCGTGCAGAGCCTGTTCCGAATAATCGAGAGGGGTCCGGTAATGGGTGGAGAACATGAAGAGCCGCAGGACTTCGGGATGGTGGTCGGCCAGGACTTCCCGGATGGTCAGGAAATTATGCAGAGACTTGGACATCTTCTCGTCCTTGATCGTCACGAACCCGTGGTGGATCCAGTTGCGGGCAAAGGGGGCGCCGGTGGCCCCTTCGCTCTGGGCAATCTCGTTTTCGTGATGGGGGAAGATCAAATCCTTGCCGCCGCCGTGGATGTCGAAGGTGTCGCCCAGGTATTTTCGGCTCATCGCCGAGCATTCGATATGCCAGCCGGGGCGGCCGGTGCCCCAGGGGCTGTCCCAGGTCGGCTCTCCAGGTTTGCTGGACTTCCACAGGGCAAAATCCATGGGATTTTCCTTGATTTCATTGACGCTGATCCGCGCGCCGGCCTGCATTTCATCGAGCTGCCGGCCCGATAACTTGCCGTAATCCTTGAGCCTGTCCACCCGGTAATAGACATCGCCGTCGACCGAATAGGCCATGCCCTTGTCGATCAACTCCTGGATCATCTTGATGATCTCGGGGACATGTTCGGTCGCTTTTGGTTCATTATCGGGATCATCAACCTTGAGCCGGGCCATGTCTTCCCGGAACTTTGCGATAAACCTTTCCGACAACTCTTCGCAGCTGGTGTTTTGCTCCGCGGCCCGTTTGATGATCTTGTCGTCGATATCGGTGAAATTACGTACGAATTTGACCTTGTAACCGCGATACCGGAAGTAGCGGACAATCATGTCGAAGACCAGGGACGAGCGGGCGTGACCGATATGGCAGTAATCGTAGGCGGTTATTCCGCAGACGTAAAGCTTGACAAGGCCGGGCTCGATGGTTTCCAGGGGGACTTTCTTGCCCGCCAGGGTATTATATATGGAGATGGTCATAAATTAACTCGATTGTAAAATTACCGATTGAGAGGTTCGCAAAAATGAAAAAATGTTATATAACCCTTTCAGTGATAAGGGGCAAGGTTTGCGAGCTTTTCGGGATGATTTGACAAGATTTTCACATTTGGTCCGGAAAGATGATTTGGCCTTGGTGATTCTATAAACAATTGGAGACGGATTTCGTAGATTCAAATGAAGATAGTTTCGGAACAGAACCTCGATAATTCCCTTTGCATCAGGATTACCGATCAATCGCGACGGATTGCCGCCGATCGCTGGTACATCAAAATGGTCTGCGAGGTGAAAATGCCTTTGACCGATGAACACCTTGAGAAGATGCGAGCCGATGAGGGGCCTGAGCAGTTTTCCGCCATCCGCCGTCTGCTTGGCGACGAGATCACCATGGAGCTTGTCCAGGAAAGGAATTTTGTCGATGAGGCCGCCCGGCAGGATGTTATTAGCGGAATGTTGGCGAGTATAGACGAAAATATTTCCGGATACCTGGCCTCCGCCTCTTTCCCGGCCCGTTTTTTTGGCCTCCGCTATCGGCAGGCGAAAAAACTAAGTCAGCTGGAGACAGTGGTGCCGGGTGATGAACCGCGGGAAGATGAGGATGACGGCCCGGCCGATTTTTCAGCCTGTTTTTTCGATTAGGCAACCTCTCTTGTATATATCAGGCAACCTCTCGTTGCATATATAATGTTCTTGACAAACAGCCCGCATGGCATAATATTTCCCCCTTTCCATGTTGCCTGTACATCAGCTTCGTGCTTTCCGCCGAAATGGCCGGAGTAATCCGCCGCCGCTTCACATAACACCTTATTAAGAAAAAAGTTGCCGCCCCATCGGTCGGCAGCAAACAAGGAGATACGATGAAGGTCCTCATAAGCGACAGTCTGGCCCCGGTCGGAGCCAGAATTCTTAAAGACGCCGGGCTTGAGGTTGACATTAACACCGGTTTAGCTCCCGAAGAACTGAAAAAGATAATTTCGCAGTATGACGGTCTGGTCATCCGGAGCGCCACCAAGGTTACCGAGGAGATCATCGAAGCGGCCGGGAATCTAAAGGTCGTCGGCCGGGCCGGTATCGGTCTCGATAATGTCGACATTCCCGCCGCAAGCAAGCGGGGAATTGTTGTGATGAACGCCCCGGACGGTAATTCCACCACCGCGGCTGAGCATGCCATTGCCATGATGATGTCCCTGAGCCGCAAGATTCCCCAGGCCACGGCCTCGATGAAGGCCGGCAAATGGGAGAAGAAAAAATTCTCCGGCCGGGAAGTTACCGGCAAAACCCTGGGCATCCTCGGTATCGGCCGGATCGGCGCCATCGTCGCGGATCGGGCCCAGGGCTTGCGAATGAAGGTTATTGCCTATGATCCGCACATGCCCAAGGATATTGTCGATCAACTCGGCGTGGAGCTTGTCAGTCTTGAAGAGATGTGCAAGCGGGCTGACTTTGTCTCCATCCATGTTCCCTTCACCAAGGAGACAAAGAACGTTCTTTCCACCGAGCAATTCAAGATCATGAAAAAAGAGGCCATGCTTATCGACTGCGCCCGGGGCGGGGTCGTTGATGAAGCGGCATTGTTCGAGGCCCTGAAGAACGATGAGATCGCCGGGGCGGCTTTGGACGTTTTTGCCGTGGAACCCACTACCCTGGAAAACTGTCCGCTGCTGCCTCTGGATAATTTTATCTGTACCCCCCATCTTGGTGCGTCTACCGCCGAGGCCCAGGAAAATGTGGCGGTGGCGATTGCAGAGCAGATGTCCGACTATCTTCAAAACGGCACGATAACCAATGCCGTCAACGTCCCTTCGGTAAGCGCCGAGGTGCTGGCCAAGATCGGACCTTTTTCCAGGCTGGCCGAGATGATCGGCGCCCTGCACATGCAGATTGCCAAGGACGGGGTCGAAGAGGTCAATATCGAATATGGCGGCGACCTGGCCGAAATGGAGACCGGCCCCCTGACGGTTTCTTTTCTGAAAGGCCTGTTCACCCCGATCCTTAAAGAGGCGGTCAATTATGTCAACGCGCCGATGATCGCCAAGGAGAGAGGGATCCGGGTCGTCGAGTCGCGCTCATCCCAGCATGAAGATTTTACCAATCTTCTCAAGGTCAGGGTTAAGACCGCTTCGGGCGAAAATGTTATGGCCGGGACGGTCTTCGGCAGGAGCGAACCGCGCCTGGTCCGTTTCAATACTTTCCGTCTGGAGGCACTGCCGTACGGTCCCATGCTTTTTGTCGTCAATGATGACGTGCCCGGGGTAATCGGGAACCTGGGTACGACTCTGGGTAGTTTCGGGGTGAATATCTCCAGGATGACCGTCGGCATGGAAGAAGAACAAGGCCGCAACATAATCCTCCTGAACACCAATACCCTGTTAACCAAAGGGCAGCTCCGAAAAGTTATGGATCTTCCCCATATTAACGAAGCCATGTCTCTTGATCTGCCGGCCAACATCTGATATTGACTAGACTTTTAAGACTCTCATCCAGGTAAGGGGAATCAAGATGGGCAACGAGGAAAAAGAGAGCAATAAATGTCCCGAAGGACAGGTCTTGAAGGATGGCAAGTGTGTGATGCCGGAAGTGACCTTTACTGCCTTTGTCATGTCCCTTAACACGGCCGCCCTTTATCATTGCGGCGAACTGGCCGATCCGGAGACCGGTGAAAGCAACAAGGATCTGGTATTGGCCAAGCACGCTATCGACACCCTGGACCTCTTGAAGGAGAAAACCGCGGGCAACCTCAGCAAAGACGAGGAA
>JBHEOZ010000147.1:0-5256 GCA_046260555.1 Desulfurivibrionaceae bacterium | reverse complement strand
TGGTGCAGATTTGGACAAGCGGACCGGCGCCGCGTACCTCGTGTACGTAAGCCGGGCCGATCGTCCGAAGATGCGGTTACGCTGAATCCGTTCTCGAAGGCTCACTGCTTCAGGTTTGTTATGGAAAAGGCGGAATACGCGAAACTTTTTGAATCGGTCGATTTTGTCGAAACTGATACATTTGCTTATGAGCGTGAGCTTTTCCGACAGGGAATCGGCCGCGTCGCCGGAACCGATGAGGCGGGACGAGGCCCGCTGGCCGGACCGGTAGTGGCGGCCTGCGTGATTCTGCCCGAAGGGTGCGATTTCAGCCCCTTCAAGGATTCAAAGAAGATCTCCGCCGTTGAGCGGGCCCGCCTCCATGGGCTGCTCCTGGAAAACGGGGCCGAGATCGGCATCGGGCATGGCACGGTTGAGGATATAGATCGGATCAATATCCTCCAGGCGTCGCTTCTGGCCATGAAAAGGGCAGTTGCCGCCCTGGCCGGCAAACCCGGTTTTCTGCTGGTCGACGGTAAATTTCCCGTGCCCCTGTTTATTCCCCAGAAAAGTCTGGTCAGGGGAGAGTCCCGGAGTGCTTCTATTGCCGCCGCCTCGGTTGTCGCCAAGCTGGAGCGGGACCGGTTGATGAAAAGCTATCATCAACAATATCCCCGGTACAACTTCGCCCGGCATAAGGGCTACCCCACCCTGGAGCACCGGCAACTTCTCGAAAAATACGGCCCCTGCGAAATCCATCGCCGGGGCTTCAAAGGAGTAAGGGAGCACTGGCTCGGTTAATGACTGAAAAACATCTTACCCTGGGAAGGCGCGGCGAGGAGCTGGCCTGCCGTTTTCTGAAAAAGGGGGGCTATAAGATCCTGGAAAAGAACTACCGCGGCCATCTGGGCGAGATCGACCTGGTGGCCCGGGAGGGGGGTTGCCTGGTGTTTGTCGAAGTCAAGACTCGCAGTACCACCGCTTTCGGTCATCCCCTTGAGAGTATTAATCCTCGCAAGCAACACCAGTTGAGCAAGGTCGCCGCTGAATATCTCGCCGCCCATGGCGGAGCAGAGCAGTTCTGCCGCTTTGATGCGGTGTCGGTCCTGCTGGTCAGCGGGGAGCCCCGGATTGAACTGGTCAAAAACGCCTTCGAAATAAATGGGGGCAAGGGGCGATGAGCCGCTTGCTTGGCATTACCATGGGCTGTCCGGCCGGGATCGGTCCGGAGATCATTGTGCGTTACTATCAGCGCCATATCGAGCCCCGGGCCTATTCTCCGGTAGTGCTTGGCGATCCGGCGGTGCTTGCCCGCTCTGCCGCTGAACTCGGCCTGGAGGTTGATATTGTCCGATGGCAACCGGGTGAGAAGGTCCGGGCGAGGACACTGCCCGTCATGCCCCTCTCCGAGCTCGGCGCAAAACTGCAATGGGGACAACCCACCCTCGCGACCGGCAAGGCTATGGCCCTGTATATTGAAGAAGCGGTGCGGCTCCTTGACGCCGATATCCTGGCCGGGATGGTTACCTGTCCGATCAGTAAATCGGCCCTGAACCTGGCCGGATACCGATATCCGGGGCATACCGAAATGCTTGCCGCCCTGTGCGGCTCTGACGATTATGCCATGATGATGGCGGGGAAACTGCTGCGGGTTACCCTGGTAACCATTCACGTCGGTCTGGCCGAGGTGCCGTCCCTGCTCAGTGTGGAAAAAATATTCAGAATGATTGAAATTACCGGCCGGTCGCTGCAACATGATTTTGGCATTGATAATCCGCGCCTGGCCGTGGCCGGACTCAATCCCCACGCGGGCGAGGCCGGCTTGTTCGGCGCTGAAGAGCAGCACCTGATCGTACCGGCCCTGGCCCGGGCCAAGGCCTGCGGTTGGCGGGCGGCCGGGCCGTTTCCCCCGGATACTGTGTTCAACCGGGCGGCCGCCGGTCAATATGATGCGGTGGTCTGTATGTATCATGATCAGGGCCTGATCCCCTTCAAGCTCCTTCATTTTGAGGACGGGGTCAATGTTACCCTCGGCTTGCCGATTGTCAGGACTTCGGTCGATCACGGCACCGCTTATGATATCGCCGGCCTTGGCAAGGCCAGCCCGGCCAGTCTGGCGGCGGCCGTCGATCTGGCCGCAAAGATCGCCGACAACCGCGGCCGGTTTGCCGAAAATTGATAAATGTATTAATGATATCAGTAAGTTGTTTGTAACTGAACGCAGGTCAGGGCTGCCGGGTTAGCACTGAAACCTATAAAAATATTATTCGATCGGGCCATGGCGGAACGCGGTATACTGATAGCATTCGAAGGTATTGACGGAACCGGCAAGTCGACCCAGATCGCTTTACTGGCCGACTATCTGGCGGCGAAAGATTACCAGGTGGCGACCACCAGAGAGCCGACCGACGGTCCGTACGGCCGCAAGATCAGGTCGTTGTTCGCCAGCCGTCATCATCTGAGCGCCGAGGAGGAACTCGCTCTCTTCATGGCGGATCGGCGCGAACATGTCCGGGATTTTATTAAGCCGGCCCTGGCCGCGGGCAAGGTGGTTCTTACCGATCGCTATTATCTTTCGACCGCTGCCTATCAGGGAGCTCTCGGGCATGATCCCGCCAGGATTATTGCCGAGAACGAGAAGTTCGCCCCGATTCCGGATCTGGTTGTCCTCTTGGAACTGTCTCCGGCGGAAAGTGTCCATCGGATTCAGGATCTGCGCGGCGACTCCCTGAACGATTTCGAGCGGGAGGATGTCCTGGCCGCGGTGGCCGCGATCTTTGCCGGATTTGAGATGGATAACCTCGCCAGGGTCGACGCGGCTGCTTCTCCGGGCCACGTTCATCGGCAAATTGTCGCTAAGTTAGATGAACTGCTGGCTTAGGCTTTTTGCGAACTCATTAATCTTTGGAGACTTTTCGCGAAGTCATTTAAAAAGTTTTTTGCCTTACAGGTTTGGCACGGCCTTGGTCTTGATCGCATATGCCCTGTGATCAGTTACCCGCCGGCTGCCGGGAAGTGTTGTTTCCCGGTGCAAAAAACTCCCGGTCTTAAAGTATGCAAGGAATAATTATGAGAAACAATCTAGCGGCGATAGCCCTCTTTGCCATCCTCTTCACCGCCTGCGCCGGCGGTGATCACCAGCTTTCTTCCAGATTGGCCGGAGGTCTTGATTCTAACTCCGACGCGGTGGAGAGCGACTGTTCATATTTTTATTTCATGTGGGGCAGGACCGCCGAATTGGAAGGCAGCCTTGAAGAGGCTCGCGAGGCCTATGAAAAGGCACTGGTCTGTGATCAGCGTGCCGTCCACATCATGCATCGCCTGGCGGTGCTGCTGGTCAATATGGACAAGAAGGATGTTGCCTCCGGCTGGATCAAGAGGATCATCGAGGTAAATCCCGACGATCTCTCCTCGTACGCCTTTCTCGCTAATCTGTATGCAAGCATGGAAGAATACGAAAATGCCGAGGAAATTTATCTGAATATCCTCAAGAAAAATCCCGAAGACTATGACAGTATGTTAATGCTGGGCGCCTTATACGCCAGGCAGCAAAAGTTTGATAAGGCCAAAGAGACCCTGGACAAGCTGATCGGGAAGAATCCCGATTCCTTCGTCGCTTATCATTATCTGGCCAAGATATATATGGAAACCGGTAAGTTTGACAAGGCCCGGCAAGCTTATCAGCAGGCCCTGGAATTGAACTGGTCGCCGTTTCTCGCCTTTGAGGCCGCGGTCTTTTTGGAGCAGAGTGGTTTTCAGGAGGAGGCCCTGGAGCTTTACCGGCAGATCATTGCCGAGGATGAAGCAAATGAGCGGGTCAGAACCATGGCCGTCTCCCTGCTGTTACGGATGGATCGCCTTGACGAGGCCATCGTCGAACTGGAGGAACTGCTGCCCGTTGCCAGCGACTCCCTTAAAATAGAACTGAATCTGAGCCGGCTGCTCCTTGATCGCGAGAGGTACGACGAAGCCATTGCCCATCTGGGTAATATTCTGGCCAGCGATCCCGATTTTCCCGATGCCCGCATCCTGATGGCGGTTGCCTATCATGATAAGGGTGATGTGGCGGCGGCGGTCGACCATCTGAAGAAGGTGGCGCCCCGCTCCGATGATTATGAGAACGCCACGGTCTTTCTGGTCAGGATTCTTGAGGAGGAAGGGAGACATGAGGCGGCGCTCGAATTGCTGCGCAAGAGGATCTCGGATCCGGAAACCCGACGAAGAAGCTTTTATCCGGCCCTGGCCGCGCTCCTCCATGACCGGCAAAGAACCGGGGAAGGCATCGCGGTTTTTCAAGAGGCGCTCGGTCTATACCCCGACGACAAGGAACTGCTTCTCGACTACGCCCTTTTTCAGGACGAAACCGGAGATGTCGACGGCGCCCTTGCCGCCATGGCCAAAGTGCTGGACCTCAGTCCCGATGAACCTTATGCCTTGAACTATATGGGATATACCTGGGCCGAGCGCGGCGAAAATCTGGACCAGGCATTGGAGTACATCCGCAAGGCCCTGGAGATCAAGCCGGGTGACGGTTTCATTCGCGACAGTCTGGGCTGGGTTCTGTTCAAGATGGGCCGCTACGAAGACGCCGTTATGGAACTGCGGAAAGCCCTGGAAATTGAAGCCGAGGATCCGACCATTAACGAGCATCTCGGTGATGTCTATTATCGACTTGGTAAGGTGAAAAAGGCCTTGGCCGCCTGGAACAGGGCTCTGGAACTCGAGAAAGACAAAGAGAAGAGAGCTGCCCTCCTTGAGAAAATCGAGGCCGCTGCCAAGTGATTGCCGGTTTTCGCAATGTTCCGCCCCTTGTCCTTTTGCTGATCGTCCTGACCGGCTGCGCCGGGCTGCCGGCCCGACTGCCGATGTCGGAGACGGCAAGCCTTGCGGCCAGGGAATCCTTCAAGGAGATGGTCGGCCGCCAGCGCCGATGTGACAACAGTGTCGATGCCGAACTTACCGTCAGTCTCGATTCACGATTTTACCGCGGGACCATGAATGGTTATCTTCAGGCCAAGGCCCCATCTTTTCTGAAACTGGTCGGGATGAATCCCCTTGGCCAGCCTCTGGTCGTGCTGGTCAGTGACGGAGAACAGTTCAATTATGCCCTGCTCCCCGACAGGCTGATTTATCACGGAGATGTCGATTCCGAGGCCTACCGGCGAATTGCGCCCAGTGGAATCGACCCGGGCAATATTTTTTATACCTTGATCGGCCGACTGGCGCCCGGCGAGGTACGGATTCTTTCGACCGGTAACGATGAACAGGGCCGCGGCG
>JBHEOZ010000146.1:0-5323 GCA_046260555.1 Desulfurivibrionaceae bacterium | reverse complement strand
ATCAGGTGAACCATGCCGCCCTTCCCCATCCGGCCGTTAAAATTTCGGTTGGTCGTCGAAGCGCAGACCTCGCCCTCGGCCAGCACTCCGTTACTCATGCCCAGACAGGCTCCGCAGGTCGGGTTGGTCACGCAGAAACCGGCCGCCAGGAAGTGCTGGATTATCCCCTCGGCCAGGGCATCGTTGTATACCTTGGGGGTGGCCGGCGATAAAATACCCCGCACTCCCTCGGCCAGTTTGCGCCCCTTCAATACCCGGGCCGCTTCGCGCAGATCCTCGATCCGGCCGTTGGTGCAGGAGCCCATGTAGATCTGGTCGACCGGGGTCCCTTCCATCTCGGTGACATCCTTGACTTCATCGGGTTTGAAACCGTAGGTGACCTGGGGGACCAGATCGGAGACATCGAGGTTGAATTCCCCCCAGTATTCGGCATCGGCATCGGAGTGCCACCTGGCGAAATCGGCTACCGCGTCATCGATCGTCGGATAGTCGCTGCCGATGAAGGGCCAGAGATATTCCGCCGTCACCCGGTCCGGCAGGCAGATCCCGCAGGTGCCTCCCGCCTCGATCGCCATGTTGCACAGGGTCATCCGCGACTCCATACTCATCGCATCGACTACCGGTCCCCGGAATTCCATGACCTTGTCGGTGGCCCCGCTGACCGTCAGTTCCTTGATGATCTTCAAGATGACATCCTTGGCATAGACTCCATCCGGCAGGGTTCCGGTCAGATTTACCCGGAGGGTTTCCGGAATCCGGAAGGAGCAGACCCCTTTGAGGATGCCTACTTCCAGATCGGTGGTGCCGACTCCGGCGGCGAATGCCCCGAAGGCGCCGTGGGTGCAGGTGTGGGAATCGCCCATGATCACGGTATATCCGGGCCGGACAAAGCCTTTCTCCGGGAACAGGGCATGACAGACCCCGTTGGAACCGACGTCGAAAAAGTCGCGGATATTCTGTCTTCTGGCCCAGTCCCGCAGAATTTTGGCCTGGGTCGCGGTTTTGCTGTCTTTCGAGGGGGTGACGTGGTCGATCACCACCTTGATTTTGGTCGGATCGAAGACCCGGTCCAGCCCGCGCGCGATCAAATCGTTGATCGCGATCGGCGTGGTTATTTCGTGGCACATCACCACATCGAGGTCGAGGACGACATTCTCGGGGGTAGGAGTGTCGCGGGTATGGGCCTCGAATATCTTGCGTGCTATGGTTTTACCCATTTTAATTCCTCCATCGCTGATAGAGAATCAATAAATCTCAGCGTAATGTGATAAACTAAGTTCATCTTAACGGTTGAGCAAGGTGTGACATAATAGTTGATGTCAGAAACTTTTCAACGATGTTTTGCCGGCGCTTCAAAAAAGGTCCTTGAGCATGACCATCCAATGGAGTCTGAATCGTTCATCGATTTTTCCGGACGCCAAAAGAACAAACCCCGGAAAAACTTGACCTTTGCTAAATAAAACTGCTATTAAAACACTAATCGGCAGTGGAATGTGCTCCGGCGGATGCGTAATCCCTGAAGAGCATAAACGTAGAGGTTTTTCAACCTTTCCAGGCGAAGGCCCCCGGCCCGGATTACCGACGGCGGCTCTGAAGATCGATGCGCGAACAGACCGAAAGTAAGGGGCCGGAGGCAGACTCCGAAGCGGCTGTCCAGCCCGGTCGTCCCTTACAAATGCTCCCCGCGGGCCAATGCTTATCATAGAAGGAGAATGATTGATGACCCAGGCCGGGACCTCAATTGAAGAAGCCAACAACGATATCCGGATCAGGACATCCCTGATCAAGGAAATTTATGTTGATCAATACGGTTCGGACTCGGAGCTTCTAAACGAAATTCTTGCCGACGTTGCCGATCTTTATCAAGGCAAATGGTCATCCCACCAAGCCTGCCAGACCGGTTACCATAATCTCGGACATGCCCTTGATGTCGCTCTCCTGACGGCCAGAATGATCGGAGGCTGGAATAAGCTGAACGACGCCGATCATCCCGAAATCGGCGGGGATCTTTTTCTGGCCGCCATGGCCGCCGCGCTTTTTCACGACTCCGGATATATCAAGGAAAGGGGGGATGACAAAGGTTCGGGTGGCAAATTTTCTTTTAACCACGAGGCCAGGAGCATGGCTCTGGCCAAATCATATCTGAGCCGGAGAAAGTGGCGGAACCGTTCACTTGAACTTGTACCCGAGTTGATCTCCATCACCAGATTCCATGAACCTCTGAAGATCGAGGGAGTATTCGGATCGAAGGAAGAGGAGGTGGTTGCCCGGATGATGGCTACTGCCGACCTGGTCGCTCAGATGGCCGATGTCGACTACATGAAACGGATCAGAGACCTCTATGCGGAATTAAAGGAGGCATATGGATACGAAGGTGAAGAGCATCTGGAGAGTAAGGGATACAAGGTGTTTTCCTCGGCCCAGGAGATGATAGACGGGACGGTGGGGTTCTACGAAAATTTTGTGCTGCCCCGCTTGAAGCAACTGGGCCGGATGGATCAATATCTGGTCGTATTTTTCGGCGACGGCCGCAATCCTTATCTTGAAAATATCACTGCCAATCTTTCCAACCAGTTATTCGCCAAACGCAACAGCTGGCAGCGCTTGGGCGAAGTTTTAAAAGATCTCGGCATGGTCACCAAGGATCAGATCCAGAAGGCCCTCGATCTGCAGAAACAATCGGCAAGCAGATCCGGCTCCTCTTCCCGGTCACTCCGCAACGACATTATAACCTGGATGGAGGGCAACCTGATCGCCGACAAGTTCCTCGGCGAGCATCTGATGGATATGGATGTGATCAGCCCTCCCCTGCTGCGCAAAGGGTTACTCCACCAGATTCTGCCGACTAAGATGATAGAGTCGATGTCCCGCGAGGAATTGACGGTCCTTCTGCAGATATCGATGTTCTGGCAGAAAATAGGCCGGGGGAACTGGCTGTTCAGCCAGATCCTTGAAATGACTAACGAGCTCCTGAACTGCGAGGGGGGTCACATCCTTCTGGCCAAGACCGAAAGCCAGGAAATGCTGGTCGCGATTCCGACCACTCCCGAAAATGATCAGCAGAAAAGTCAGACCTTCCCGGCCGACAAGGGGTTGGCCGGATGGGTCTTCAGCCACGGTCATCCGGCCATGGTAAGCAACGTCAGCGAAGATGAGCGCTTCGACTCGGCAATAGACTCCAATCTGCACGGCAAGGTCGAAACCAGGTCGATTCTCGCGGTTCCCCTGCATATCAACGGCGAGTTGATCGGGGTCATGGAGGCCATCAACAAGGTCGATGGAGAATTCACCGAGCATGACATGAATACCCTCACCCTGGTCGCCAATATAATTACGGTTTCCCTGGAAAGTGTTTTTCGTTTCCAGGAAAAAAAATTCTGAATTTTTTTAAAAAAAGTGCTTTTTCGCCGGTCGAAGGCGATTTACAATTGATGATTTGTCTTGCCTGCCGGCCCTTGTTTTTCCAATAAGCACCTACCTCAATCAGGTTGGTTTACATGAAAGCAACAAATCGGCTCGACTTCTTAAATATCGCCGGGAAATTCGCGCTGTCGCTTGTTCTGATTTGCCCTCTTTTTTTTATGACGCTGTCCCTTGGGGATAAAGCAACCGCGGCCCACGGCATCAGCATCGACGGAGAAGTGAAATACCCGGCCGATTTCAAGAAATTCGATTACACCTCGGATCGGGCCCGCAAGGGCGGCCATCTTGTCCTGCACAGCCTCGGCGGTTTCGACAAGATGAACCCCTATACCCTGAAGGGCGAAGCGCCCGACGGGCTCACTACGTTCGTCTTCGAGAGTCTGGCCGTGAAAAGCCTTGACGAACCTTTTTCCGAATACGGTCTTGTCGCCGAGGATATCGCTTTGGCAAAAGACCGGATGTCAGTGGTCTTCACCATAAACGACAAAGCCAGGTTCGCGGACGGTTCCCCGCTGACCGCCGAGGACGTTAAATTTTCCTTTGAAATCCTGAAAAGCGATAAAGCCAATCCGCGCTTCCAGTTTTATTACAAGGACATTAAAAACGCCGAAATAATCGGCCCGAACAAGGTCCGTTTCAATTTTGCCCGGCAAAATCGGGAATTGCATATGATCGCCGCCGAGCTCCCCGTCCTCTCGAAAAAATTCTACACCGAGCATCCTTTTACCGACCCCTCCCTGATTCCGCCGCTTGGTTCCGGTCCGTACATCGTGGAATCCTTCAAGCCCGGCAAATCGATTACCTACAAACGAAATCACGACTACTGGGCGAAAGAACTGCCGGTGCGCCGCAATCAATTCAACCATGAGCGGATCACGATCAAATATTACAAGGATCAGAGCGTCTCCCTTGAGGCATTCAAAACCCATGAGTTCGATTTCATGCCGATCAACGTCGCCAAGCAGTGGGCCAGGGATCTCCAGGGTCCGAAATTCACCGAGAAGCTGATCGTCAAGGAGAAGCTGGATCATTCCAACAATCAGGGCATGCAGGGCTTTGTTATGAATACCCGCCGTGAACTTTTCAAGGATCGCCGGGTTCGCCAGGCCCTTGTCCTTGCCTTTGATTTCGAGTGGACCAACCAGGCCCTCTTCCATAATCAATACACCCGCACCGACAGCTACTTCAGCAACTCTCCGCTTGCTGCAACGGGCTTGCCCGATGGTCTCGAAAAAGAATATCTCCTCGGCCATCGGGATAAGCTGCCCGCCGAGGTCTTTACCACGCCGCTGCAAGTAACGATCTCGGAAGATCGCGCCGCGCTCCGCGATAACCTGTTCAAGGCCAAGCAGCTTCTCAACGAAGCGGGCTGGAGGGTTAAGGACAACATTCTCACCGACAGGGAGGGGAAACCTTTCGAGTTCGAGATCCTGCTCTATTCACCTTTCTTTGTCAGGGTAATGGAGCCCTATACCAGGAACCTGGCCAAACTCGGGATCAAGGCCTTTGATTTCGAAATGATGGTCAATGTCTTCGGCCAGTCGCAGTCGCCGGGCAACGAACAGCTGGATTACTGGCACTCGAGTTCGGCGGACCGGCAGGGCTCGGCAAATCTTATCGGCCTGAAAAACGAGGTGGTGGACGATCTGGTTGAAAAGATCGTCTACGCCGATAACCGGGAGGAGCTGAGCGCGGCTTGCAAGGCTCTGGACCGCGTTCTCTGGTATGGTTATTACGTGGTGCCGAACTGGTACATCCCCTTCCACCGGGTTGCCTACTGGAACAAGTTCGCCAAACCGGCAACCGCCCCGCTCTTTTATTCACCGATGGACGCCCTGACGACCTGGTGGATCAAGGAGCAGCAGGAGGGGGTAGAGGAATAAATTCGTTACCGGAGAAA
>JBHEOZ010000145.1:0-5542 GCA_046260555.1 Desulfurivibrionaceae bacterium | reverse complement strand
GGATAAGCGAAAATATTATCATGCTCGATGGCCCGGGGAATGATGTGTTTCCCGAAATCTATTTCAAGCCGGTTCCGCGCCAAAGTAGTCAGCAGATATTCGGTATCGAAAACATAAATACCCATTGAGGCAAGATTGGTGCGGGGTTGTTGCGGTTTCTCCTCCCATTCGACGATCCGGTCTTCATCGTCGGTGATCCCGGTCCCGAACTGATGGATCTGGTCCAAAGGCACCACCATCATGGCGACGGTCACATCGGCCTCCTTCTCGCGGTGAAATTCGATCATCTTTTCCAGATCCATCCGGTAAATATGATCGCCGGAAAGGATCACCACCTGCCGGGAGGGATGGGCCTTCAAAAAATCGATGTTCTGGCGGACCGCGTCGGCGGTGCCCTTGTACCAGTCGGAATTCCTGGAGCCGGTCTGGGGCGGCAGAATCTTCACCCCCCGGCTGCGCCCGGCCAGATCCCAGGCCTCGCCGGTGCCGATGTGGCGCATCAGGGAGAGCGGCTTATACTGGGTCAGAACCCCGACCTGATTCAGGCCTGAGTTCATCACGTTGCTGAGGCTGAAATCGATGATCCGGTACAGACCGCCGAAGGGCACCGCCGGTTTGGCCCTGGCCTGGACCAAGACGTTCAGGCGGCTGCCGACTCCGCCGGCCAGGAGCAGGACCACGGTTTCATCCTGATAATAGGTAGGGGAAATCTTCATTTAACCACCTCCCCGACGACAATATCTCCACGCAAACGGTCAGGGGACAGCCGCGGATAAAGAGTACAGTTCCCGGCAATGGAGAGGGAGGCCGGAATCGTATTGCTGCCGCCGATCAAGGTCGGCAAATCCCCGCTGCCCCCAGCGCCCCCCACCTTGCAGCCGTCGCCGAAGGTAACCTCTACATCGCTGATCGTTTTCCGGATAGAGACATTTTCGCCGATCACGTTGTCGAAGAACAGGATTGAGTCCTTCACCACCGCCCCCCGGCCGACCTGGACGCCGGGAAAGAGGATGGAATGCTCGACGATTCCGTTAATCTCGCAACCGTTATAGACCAGGCTGTCGTGGACGGCGCCCTCGGGTCCGACCTTTAAAGGCTGATAATCCCGGATCGCCCGATGCTCGAGATTGGTTCTGATTCCCCACTCCTCGATTCTGATCGCGGGTTCGGGCCCGAGCAGATCCATATTGGTCTGCCAGTATTCGGCGACGGTTCGGGTATAGCCCCAGTAGTCACTGAATTTGAAGCCGTAGACCCGGCGCCCCTCGCCCATCATTTTCGGGATAACATCCCGGCCGAATTCGATCTCGTTGTCGTTAGAAGAGCAGGCGGCCAGGGCTGCATAGAGGGCCTGGGGCCGAAAGCAGTAGATGGTCATCGAGGCCCAGTTGAATTCCGGCTCCGCTGGTTTTTCGCTGTAGCGCAATATCCGTCCGCCGATCGGGCCGTCCTCGCTGTCGATCTCGGCCACCCCGAAACGGTGGGCCTTGTCGAAGGGCACTTCGAGACAGGCCACGGTCAGGTCGGCATCCTTATATCGATGATAGGCGATAATCTCCCGGTAGTCCATCTTGTAGACATGGTCGCCTGACAGGATAAGGACCACCTCCGGATCGTGGTACTCGATAAAATCGAGATTCTGACGGATCGCATCGGCGGAACCCCGATACCAGCTCGATTCCTCCGAACCCTTGAACGGCGGCAGGATCGAAACGCCGCGGTTGCGGCCGATCATGTCCCAGGCCGCGCCGGAGCCGATGTGGTTGATCAGGGAAAAGTTGCGATACTGGCTGAGGATGGCAACCCTCTCCAAACCGGAGTTCATCAGGTTACTCATGGGAAAATCAATGATCCGGGCAAAACCGCCGAAAGGCACTGCCGACTTGGGCCGATAATAGGTCAAGACATTCAGTTCATCGACCCGACCGCCGGCCAGCACCATGGCCAGGGTTCCGTGTTTAAGTTTCATTCGGGATCCATCTTTTTAATATGTTTGGTGGACAGCCGCATCAGGGTCTTGGTGGTAAAATCATTCGCCTCGATCTCCAGATCCTTGAGGGAGACCTCGGCCCTGGCCGCCTCGCGATGGCCGCCGGCCGAACCGATCTTGCCAAAAATATTGTTGGCCAGTTTACCGGCATTTTTCTTGTAACCGTCGCAACGGAAAATCACCACCAGGCGCTCTCCGTGGATCCCGGAAACCAGAACCCAGGAGATATCATGAACCCGATTGAAGAAATCGGCGATTATCACCAGAATATCCGGGCTTCTGACCCGTCCCATATGGATGTAAAGCCTACCCTTGCTGATCTTGTATTCATTCAGGGCGGTCTGGAAATAATTGAGTTCGGATTTACGGAGCTCGGAAAGTTCAATCTTGCGAACCAGGTTGTGGTTGGCGATATTGTAGAGGTAGCGGAAAGAGATGGCATCGGCGGCAATGGTCTTTTTCTCGAAGTTATTGGTATCCACCTTGATGGCGTAGAACATGGCGGTTGCCATCGGCACCGACGGTTTCATCAAGGCGGCCCGCAGATATTCGACCATCATCGAGGCCGTGGCCCCGTAATCCTTTCTGATATCGACATACCGGGCTTCCCAACCCTTGGTGGCGGGATGATGATCGATCACCGCGTCAAACCCTATGGTCTCGAAAACAGGCAGATGGCTGGGTTGAGAGTCGAGCATGATTTTTTTGTTAAAATCGTCCAATTTACAGTTCTGCAGCCGTTCGGCCCGAATCTTGAGAAGGTCGACCATGGCGATATTACTGAGGCGGCGAATCTCATTGGGATAGGCGACGGTAATGCTTTTAATCCGATATCGCAAAAGACGTCTGACCGCCATGGCGCTGGCCAGGGCATCGGGGTCGGCGGTGATCACCACCAGGACATCATCATCTTTATCAAAAAGATCCCAGAACTCCTGAAGACGCTCCTTGGCGGTGCGCTTGGAAAGGGACCGATTTTTATTGCAGACACATCCGTTATTCTTCAAAACCACCACCGACAGAACTTTTCAAAAATCCGGCCCGGCCTGACTTGCAGACCGGAGTTCCGGCTCAAAACTCGAATCTACCACAGTTAATCACGCCGATGCAAGGAAGTTGGTAAGCGATCACAGGGCCCCGAATCTGCTGTGTTATCGGCCTGCTCATGTACACCGGTACACCTCGCAGGCCGATGCCTTGCATCTCCGGCACCCTGTAATCGCTTACTGTATGGGAGATGGGCCGAACCATGGTGCCTTATCCCGTGATTGGTTACGAAATTTTCAGGAGATAGCTGATGACTTCGTTTGGTCTATACATCCAGCTGTTCAGCATCCACGGCCTGATCAGGGGAGAGTCGCCGGAACTGGGCCGCGACGCCGATACCGGCGGGCAGGTCAAGTACGTTGTCGAACTGGCCCGGAGTCTGGGAGAGCACCCCGCCGTCGCTCAGGTCGATCTGATCACCCGGCGTATCCAGGACAAGGCGGTCTCCGAGACATACGACCAGCCGATCGAACCCCTCTCCGAGAAGGCCAGGATCGTCCGGATCCAGTGCGGCGGCCGCCGCTATATCCGCAAGGAACTGCTCTGGCCCCATCTCGACGAGTTCGTCGATAAGACCCTGAAATACATCAAGGTTGACGCCGGCCGCATCCCCGATGTTATCCACGGCCACTACGCCGACGGCGGTTACGTGGCCGGGCAGCTGGCCAGTATTTTCGGAACCCCCTTCCTGTTCACCGGCCATTCCATGGGCAGGCACAAGAAAACCAAGCTGCTCTCCGAAGGGCTCAGTGACGAGGAGGTCAACCGGCGCTATTACATCGACCGGCGGATCGGAGTCGAGGAAGAGGTCCTCAAGGACGCCGATCGGATAATCACCAGCACCGCCCATGAAATCGACAAGCAGTACACTCTCTACGACAATTTCGCCTCGGCCGCCTTCAATATCATTCCGCCGGGGATCGATATCGACACCTTCTACCCCTATTACTACACCCAGCTCGATGCGGAGAGCGAGAGCGAAGCCTCCCGGCAGGCCCGCCTGCTTCTTTTAAACGAGCTGAACCGTTTCTGGGTGACACCGGACAAGCCTTTCATCCTGGCCCTGTGCCGCCCCGATCATCGCAAGAACATCAAGGGCTTGATTACCGCCTATGCCGAGGACAAGGATTTGCAGGCCATCGCCAACCTGGCCATTTTTGCCGGAATCCGCAAAGATATCGGCCAGATGGAGGAAAACGAGCGCAATGTCCTGACCGACATGCTCCTGCAGATGGACCGCTACGATCTCTACGGTAAGCTGGCCATCCCCAAGAAGCACGATTTCACCACCGAGGTTCCCGAGCTGTACCGCCTCTGCGCGAGCAGCCATGGGGTTTTCGTAAATCCGGCCCTGGTCGAGCCCTTCGGGCTGACCCTGATCGAGGCGGCCTCCTGCGGTCTGCCGATCGTGGCCACCAACGACGGCGGTCCTCGCGACATAATCGGCAACTGCCGGAACGGCATCCTGATCGATCCCTCCGACAGCGGCGAGATCGCCCGGGCCTGCCGCGATATCCTGATCGACCGGGAGGCCTGGGACTCCTATTCCCGCAGCGGCATCAACGGGGTCAGGTCCCATTATGTCTGGAAGGTTCACAGCGATCAGACGGTCGATCTTATCGAAAAGGTGCGGGCGGAGATGCCCGATCTCGGCGATCTGGGCTTGTTCTCCAAGCAGGGGCTCGGTTTCGGCCGCCTGCTGACCAGGGTTAATCGTCTACTGATCACCGATATCGACAACACCCTGGTCGGCGACGACGACTCCCTCGGCGAGCTTCTGGAGATTTTCTCGAAAAACCGTGACAAGATCGCCTGGGGGGTTGCCACCGGCCGCTGCCAGCGGAGGGTGATGGAAGCCCTGGCCGAGCACCGGGTGCCGCCGCCCGACATCGTCATCTCCTCGGTGGGCACCGAGATCTACTACGGCAGCGAGCTTCTCCAGGACAAAGGCTGGAGCCAGCATTTATCCTATAAATGGAAACCGAAACAGATCAGCGAAACCCTGGACAGGCTCGACTTCCTCTATGAACAGGACGAGGAGGAGCGTCGCGACTATAAGATCAGTTATCTGATGGAGGATAATCCGGAGTACCTGGCCAGGGTCCACCAGGCCCTGCAGGAGCGTAAATTGTCCTATCATCTCCAGTTTTCGAACGGTCAGTTTCTCGATATTCTTCCCTTCCGGGCCTCCAAGGGCAAGGCGATCCGTTATCTCAGCTACAAGTGGGAGTTCCCCCTGAAGGCGATCATGGTCTGCGGCGATTCCGGCAATGACGAGGAGATGCTGCGGGGGGATACCTGCGGAGTGGTGGTCGGCAACTACAGCAAGGAGCTTGAACATCTGCGCGGTTTGCGGCGGATGTTTTTCAGTAAAAAAGAATATGCCGCCGGAATTATCGACGGGATTAAACATTACCGCTTTCTGGAAAATTGATGGCGTCGCAAAAATCGCCAGCTCCCGCGTTGCTGCAAATTATCTCGTCATTGCAGCGTACTGAAGTACGT
>JBHEOZ010000144.1:0-5574 GCA_046260555.1 Desulfurivibrionaceae bacterium | reverse complement strand
ACCATGACCAATGTGGTCAACCGGCCGACCGCCGGCCATGGCCGCGGTTTTAATATCATCGGCCATCATGAAATCATGATCCCGCTGCTGGTTGCCGGTTTATTGGCCCGGATCGAAGGATAGGCGTTTTGGGACCCGTTCGACGATAAACGGCGTCAGATTGGGCCGTAAAAAATTCAAAAAAATCTTCGGCTGGTTCAGGGTTAGCGAAGCAACTTATTGATCTAGCGTTCGTGCCGGGTTCGGCGAAGGGTGCTCCATTAATCCCGGCGACCTGTCGCGAACCTGTCAGGGGTAAATGGCGGTATGAAATATTTTAATTTGGGGTATAATGCCACTTTTTGATTTTATCTGCCGAACCTGCGGCCGCCAATTCGAATTTCTGGCAATGGGCCCTGACCGGCCTCTCTGTCCTTTCTGCGGCAGCGATGATCTCAACAAGCAGATCTCGTCATTTTCCTCGCCAAGGGCGGGCAAGGGCGATTCCGGCTCGTCGTCGTCGGGCTGTTCGGGATGCGCGGGAGGCAGCTGTTCGACTTGCGGTTGAATTTTATTACCATAAAACCTTTTTGAGATAATAATTTCATTTCGAGGATTCCTACATGCAGAAAATTATCAAGATCGGTACCAGGGCGAGCCTTCTGGCCATGACCCAGAGCACCAATATCAAAAATCTGATTGAGGCCCGGTATCCCGATACCACCGTGGAGCTGGTCAAGATAATTACCAAGGGTGACAAGATCGTCGATGTGCCCCTCGCCAAGGTCGGCGGCAAGGGCTTGTTCGTCAAGGAGCTTGAGGAAGCCATGCTGAGCCGCGAGGTCGATATGGCCGTACACAGCATGAAGGATGTCCCCTCCGAACTGCCGGATGAGCTTCATATCGGGGTGGTCACCAAACGCGAGGATCCCCGGGACGCCTTTCTATCCGTGAAATACCAGTCATTCAGTGAGCTGCCGAAGGGTGCCAGGGTCGGCACCAGCAGTCTGCGCCGCAAGTCGCAGCTGGCCGCCCTGAGGCCCGATCTGATTATTGAAGATCTGCGCGGCAACCTCGACACCCGGATCCGCAAGCTCGATGAAGGCATCTACGACGCGATTATCCTGGCCACCGCCGGGTTGAACCGGATGCAGTGGTCAGAGCGGATCTCCTCCAGGTTTTCCCCGGAAGAGATGCTGCCCGCGGTGGCCCAGGGTGCGGTGGGGATCGAACTTCGCAAGGATAGCGAGGAACTGCTGGAAGGGCTCGCCTTTCTGCGGGATGAGGAAACCACGATAGCGGTCACGGGCGAGCGCGCCTTCCTGCACCGTCTGGAGGGAGGCTGCCAGGTGCCGATCGGCGCTTATGGAACCGTTGCCGATTCCACCCTGACCCTGACCGGCCTGGTGGCCTCGATCGACGGCAAGGAAGTCCTCAAGAAGCAGGTGGTCGGCGGGGTGGCCGAAGCCGGAGCGATGGGGGTCAAGCTGGCCGAGGAACTGCTTGAGATGGGCGGCCGCAGGATCCTGGAAGAGGTATACGGCGCCAATCTGGCCTGATCGAAGGTAAGCGATCACAGGGCGCCGAATCTGCTGTGTTATCACCCTGCTCATGTACACCAGTACACATCGCAGGGTGGCCTTGCATATCCGGCTCCCTGTAATTGCTTACCAGATGGGAGATTGGCCAATCATGGCGGCCTTATCCCGTGACTGGTTACGATCGAAGTCGAAACCTTTAACGTCTTAAATAAAAGCGCGGAGGATTTCCTCTGCGCTTTTTGTTCTTGGGAAACAACCACAATGTCTGAAAAAGATCGGAAACAAATTAAAACCGGCAAGGTTTACCTGGTCGGAGCCGGCCCCGGCGACCCTGACCTGATTACGGTCAAAGGCCTTAATATTCTCCGTCGGGCCGAGGTTCTGGTCTATGACCATCTGGCCAGCAAGCATCTCCTTAAACATGTTCCTGAATCGGCGGAAAAAATCTATGCCGGCAAAAAAGGCAATGTCCATCACGCCTTCAGCCAGGACGAAATCAACCGGATGCTGGTCGATTATGCCAGAGAAGGTAAGATGGTGGTCCGGCTCAAGGGCGGCGACCCTTTTATTTTTGGCCGTGGCGGCGAAGAGCTTCAAGAACTGGCGGCGGCCGGGATCGCTTTCGAGGTGGTGCCCGGCGTAACTTCGGCGACCGCGGCGGCCACCTATGCCGGCATTCCGATTACCCATCGCAATTTCACCTCTTCGGTGGCCTTTATCACCGGCCATGAAGATCCGACCCGAAAAGACAGCCGCGTGGCCTGGGACAAGATTTCCACCGGGATCGGCACCCTGGTCTTTTACATGGGGATCAAGAACCTGCCATCCATCGCCGAGAATCTGATCAAACACGGCCGCGATCCCAAAAGCAGCGTGGCCGTGATCCGCTGGGCCTCAACCCCGGAACAACAGACGGTGACCGGTAATCTCGAAAACATCGCCGAGCTGGTCAGGAAGGCCGAGATCAAGCCGCCGGCCCTGGTGGTGGTCGGGGAAGTCGTCACCCTGCGCGATACCATCAACTGGTTCGAGAAGAGGCCCTTGTTCGGTAAACGGATTCTGGTGACCCGGACCAGGGATCAGGCCAGCGAACTGGTAACGATGCTCGAAGATCAGGGCGCCGACTGCCTGGAAGGCTCCACCATTGCCCTGGTCGAACCCGACAGCTGGACGGAAATCGACAGCGCCCTGGCGGATCTCGATAAATACGACTGGCTGCTTTTTACCAGTATCAACGCGATTAAATTCTTCTTTAAGAGACTGACGGATCGGGGCATGGATTGCCGCGACCTGAATGGTCCCAGAATAGGGGTGGTCGGCACTGCCACCGCCGATTTTTTGCGGGGATACGGGATCAGGGCGGATCTGTTGCCGACGGAATTTACCGGAGAAGGGTTGGCCGACAAGCTGCTCGAACAGGGTGTGAAGGGCGCCAGAATCCTGATCCCCCGGGCTCTGAAGGCCCGCGAGAGCCTGCCCGAAAAGCTCCGCGAGGGCGGGGCGGAGGTAACCGTCGCCCCGGTTTATCAAAACGTCAGACCGGACGATTACGCGAAAGTGCGCCTCGCCCTGGAGGAAAAACGGATCGATATGGTGACCTTCACCAGTTCCTCCACGGTGCGCAACTTTCTGGAAATGCTCGAGATCAGGGATCAAACGGAATTTGCCCGTCTGCTCGGCGGGGTCAAAATTGCCGTGATCGGACCGGTTACGGCCCAAACCGCCCGGGGAAAAAAGCTCCGGATCGATGTCGAGCCGGGAACCTACACGATCCCGGCCATGGTCGAGGCCATTGTCGATTTTTACCTCGAAAAATGAAGAAAGCCGGTTTCGCCGATCTGCATGGTTTCAAAGTCTGCCATTGGAATCCCTTTCTCCGCCAAGGCCTCTCTTAACCTGATCGGCGGTTCGTCGATCGGCTCGGCGGTGAGCCGGAAGGTGCCCCACTGGATTCCTATTGAGTATCGTGATTCGATCTCTTCGTGGATAACGACCGCTTCCTCCGGGTTGATGTGGACCCCTTTCATGAACCAGCGCGGTTCATAGGCGCCGATCGAGATCAGGGCCAGATCCGGCGGCGGGAATTTTTCGCCGATCTCCTTGAATTGATAGCGGTTGTAGCCGGTATCGCCGCTGTACCAGATCAAGCGGTCATCTATCTCGATCATCCACGAAGCCCAGAGCGTCTTTTTCCGGTCCCATAATGTTCGGGCCGACCAGTGCTGGGCGGGCGTGGCGGTGATCGTTACCTGGCCGCGGTTGAAATCCCGGTTTTCCCACCAGTCCAGTTCCATTACCCGCTCCCGGGCAATTCCGACCTCGTCAAACCATTTTTCAACCCCCAAAGGAACCAGCCATAAAGGACCGGAGCCCAGCGCCCTGACCGTTTTTTTATCCAGATGATCGTAATGGTTGTGCGAGATGACGACGTAATCTATACCGGGCAGTTCCTCGATGGCGAGGCCCGGCGGATTATGCCTTTTCGGGCCGGCAAAGCTCAAGGGAGAGGCCCGATCCGAAAAGACCGGATCGGTAAGGATATTGACGCCCCGGTACTGGATCAGCATGGTGGCGTGCCCGATCCAGGTGATTTGCAGTTCGGCCCCGGGATTGGCGATCTGTTCGAGATCGGCCGCGGTGGTCGGGACCTTATGGGCATTGGAGGCATAGTCGGCATATTCGACCTCGCCAAAGAAGCGCATCTTCAGATATTTCAGGAAACCGCGGCTGTTTTTTTCCAGATAGGGATTTTCGAAGCCGTCTTCGCTATGATGGGCGGGCAGCTTCTTTTGCTGGTCGAGTTGCGGACCGTTGGTGCAGGCAGTTATAAGGGTGGAACCGAAAAACAAAAGAGAGCCGACGACAACCAGGGTACCGAGGATTGGTTTCCGGGTTAAAGCCCGGCCGAAGATTGATGGCATGCAAAATCTACAATTGGCTAAATTTTGATGGCGTCGCAAAAAAAACTGAATTTTGCCACGTCATTGCGAGGAGCTAAGCGACGAAGGAATCCAGTATCTTACAGATAGTAACATTTGATTATCCGTAACCGTTCACCGGGGCGGTCGCCAAAGAACCAAAACCCCCTTCCTGTAACCGTTCAGCAGTGCCGCATATTTGGACAAGCGGACCGGCGATGCGTACTGAGTCGTACGTTAGCCGGGCCGATCGTCCGAAGATGTGGTGCTGCTGAACGGTTACGCTTATCCTATCTGAAAGTCGGCTATTACCGGCAGGTGGTCGCTTGCCACCTTGGATGCGTTTAAACGGCACCTTTTGCAGCCCCGCAGCTTGAGACTGCCCCGGAAGAATATCTTGTCCAGGCCATTGGCAGGCGAGAAGGAGGGGAAGGTGAATATGGCGTCCTGGTAACCGCCGCTTTTGTTGGTGGCGCAGGCGAAATCGAGAACTTCGGTGAAAATCGGGGCCAGCCTGCTCCACCAGTCGTTAAAATCACCGCCGACCAGACAGGGGGAATGATCCTTCAGTCTGGCGAATTCCTCGGTATGAACCAGTACGCCGACCTGGCGGGGCCGCTCTTTAAAGGAAAGGCCAAGATGCAGATTGAATACCGGCAGGGTGAGGTCGGGGGCGTTTTCCCGAGGGATTTTAAGTTCGGTATAAAGACAGCCCCGGGACTTTCGTTTTTCGATGGCCAGATCAATATTACGTTCTTTGATGATCGGAAAGCGGCTGAGGGTGGCATTGCCGTACATTCCGGTTTTAAGTTTTACGTTGAGCCCTACCGCGAAATATGGGTAGCCCATGGTCTCGGCCAGTTCCCGGGCCAGATTAAGTTCCCGGGAACGGGGGACGCCGACATCAACCTCCTGGAGAAGGACGATGTCGGCATTATGGTGGGCCAGAATCCCGGCGATTCTTTCCGGCCGGAATCGCCGGTCGAGGCCGATGGCCCGATGGATGTTGTATGTTAATACCCTGAAGTTCATCGCCTCATCCTTCGGCATAACATATGTATGGCTAAGCAAAAATCGTCAGATCCAAGGCGCGCGAATTTCGAGGAATGAAGCGTACTTCAGTACGCTGCAATGAC
>JBHEOZ010000143.1:463-5600 GCA_046260555.1 Desulfurivibrionaceae bacterium | reverse complement strand
AGGTGACCAGATTCCGCGAAAGAGTCCCGGCGCTCTATCCGCAAGGCTTCAGCCTGCCGGTGCCTTGGTCTGGCCACGCTGTAATTCGGGAGGGGAAGGTCCGAGCCCTGGCCGGTTAAATTCAACTTTCCACAATTAGCCTGGCCCATTCGATTACGGGGTGCAGTCTTTCCGGGATGAGCTCTTGGAGGGCCTCGCCTGGCAGCCAGCGAAACTCGTGATGTTCCGGCCGGCCGATTTCGGGGTTCACGGAAAGGGTGACCGATGACTCCTCGGTGACGGCGAGATAATATCTGGCCTTTTTTTTTCCGTTTCGGTATGGGGCGCTTTCCTTGAATATCCTGCCCCAGGGGAAGGATAGGTTCTCAAGCCCGGTCTCTTTTAATTGCCGCGCCGTCCCGGCGCTGGTATTTTCATGGGGTCAGGAGCAATAAAGAACCAGGGTCTGATCCTTCCGGTAATATTTTGCCCTTGCCTCGTAACCAATCACGGGATAAGCCGCCCAGGATTGGCCAATCTTCCAGCCGGTACCCTGTGATCGCTTACCATGCCTCCACCTTGTCGGGGGCATGGGCTATGGCCCCGGGGATTTTTAATGAGGATTCATCCTGGTCCCGGCGGACATCGATGATAACCGTGGCCGGATCATTAAGTTTTCCCTTCAGTTCCTCTTTTGTCATTCGCGGAATTTCCACTGTGAAACCTCCTGTGGAAGTCGGATTGCGGCAACGTTTCCGGATGGCGGCCCAGCCTAAGGTCGAAGCAGGTCCATCTTGTCCAGTTTGCCGATCAGGGTATCGACCAGCGAGTTGATCGCGGATTCGATGTTGCCGTCCACCACGGTCTCGGAAACAGCGCTCCAGATCAGCTCTTCGCTCTGGGTGTCATAGATATTGCTCTGCACCGTGACTGTTTTGTATGTATGGACGTAGCCCGGTTCACGCACGATCTCATAACTTCTGTAGTAATAATCATACCAATATCGCTGACGGAGGGGCGGCATAAAATAGGGATCCCGCAGATAATAGGTTTCGCCGGGATAATAGACTTGCCTGGTGTTTTTGCCGGTCACTTGCGAAATCATCATGGCGTCGAAGCCCTGGGCGGAAATTTCCCGGGCAATCGTCTTTTGGTCGGGTCTCTGCTCCGGAAACAGAGTGTAGCCGGGCTCCGCCGATATTCCCCGTTGATTAAAGCCATGGCTCATGGCATTTTCGAACACCCTGCGGTAGGTCTCGTTTTCGGAAAGTCCAAGTATCAGGATCTTTTGAAAACCATTACCCTGATAATCTGTGTTGATCCAGGCCCCTTGCAGGCGGGTAGCGGCGCAAGCGCCCAGGGCCAGCAACAGCGAGGCCAGCAATATCCGGTAAAGATTGATTTTCATGAGACCTCTCCCTCGAGTTTCAGCTATGCTCGTGCTCGTGATTGATATTCTCGTCGGCAGGGTCATGTCCCTCCGGATGGGGATGGGGATGGTCATGCTCGGTCTGGCCATGCCGGTGTCGGTGCGAATGGATAATGACCTGGCCGCTACCGCCGCATTTAACGCAGTTCTGGGTGCTGATTTTGCCTGTTCCCTCACATTCCGGACAATTTTCATTCATGACGGTTCTCCCTCTTCTGATTTGCATAAAAACGATCCCCCGGCAAGAGACCGAAACGCGGTTTCCGGGTCATCCTCCAGGTAAGTGGCCATCCCGAGACTTTTCGAGTTTGTCAAAAGTCCCGGTTATCAGGTTCGCAACAGGGGCCTTGACGTTGCCGTCGCGTGCCCTTGTTTGTTGTGTATTTATAATAATCATGCCATTTACGGATTCTCCAGGTAAAGGGAATTTGCAGGAAGCCGGCCGGAAAATAGCAAGGCTATGATTCCCGGTCCGGGCTGAAATTGATGGTGTCGCGAAAAGCACTCAAAAGGGGGGTGCAATCCGATCTACTGCGTCGCGGTGTATTTTTGTGTCTCGAACTTTTTGCTTGGCCATCCCGAGACTTTTCGCGAGTTTGTCAGGATTGTTTAAGCGGGTAATTCCAAAATGAAAATTGCAGGTTTCCGAAGGTGATTGTGATGTCCTTTCTCAAGAGCCGGAATGGCCAGTTAAATACAGGTTATAAGGGTAAATCGCCCGACCGTGGGCGGCCGGGGGATTCTCCTGGCCTCCTCTCTTGGTCGGAGCCGCGAACCGGCTTGATATCCGGGCGATGCCAGGCCTAAATCGTTGCCGCCTCTTCATTGCCGTCTTTCGGCTCCGGGGAAGGTGTCTCTCCCCGGTTAAGTTCGTTGAGCTGCCGTTGCAGATTATTCAGGGATTCCTTTAAACTGTTTAAGAGATCGCGGCTGACCAGGGTCTTGACCTGTTCCAGGGAGCTTTCCAGGTCAGTGACCAGCTTGTCGAGATTCCTTTTGAGATTCCGGGCTTCTTCGCTGTTCGGAGCGGTTCGTATCGTCTTTTCAAGGTCCCGCAATTGCCTTTCGATCACGGCAAGTGATTCTTCGAGCTGTTGGGCCAGTTTCGGCGATTGCCGCTCGTAAGTGTCCCTGGCTCGGCCAAGCTTCTCAGCCAGGCCTTCGGCCAGCTCCTCTGTTTTCCGCTTTAGTTCGTCCAGCATATTCCGCAGATGGGGCGGATGATCCAGGCCCGCGACCACGCTGCCGTCGGTGAGCAGGATGCCGCCGCTTTTTTTCTGCTCGGTGAATACCGCTTGCCGTTCCGGGTTGTCTGGGTCATTGTCGATATAGAATATCGAATAGACGGTGAGCTGTTCTCTGTGGTCGGCATCGACATCCAGTTCGACCAGGTAATGACCCTGGGCGCTTCTGGTTATCTCCTCGACATCCCCGATATATTTATCGCGGTGGATGATCCGATCACCGGATTTCAGGCCATGAATCCTGTTGAACTGCGCGATCAGCCGGAGATCGCCAAGGTCGCAGGCAATCAGGGTGTTCAATAAAAGCAGAAGAAGGAGAAGTGGCGTAATGTTTTTCGGCATTGGGAATTATTTCCTTTATTTTATATAAATTCCGGGCTGGAGGTCGGCTTTGCGCCTGCCCTTTTCGCAAATTATTGATTCGAGGTCATATAGCGGCGCATCCCGACGTTGAAGATGATGCCGAGGCCTAGAAGGGTGGTTATCAGAGACGAGCCGCCGTAGCTGAAGAAGGGCAGGGGCATCCCGACTACCGGCAAGAGGCCCAGCAACATGCCCAGATTGATAAAGGCCTGCCAGAAGAGCAGGGAGGCGATGCCGAAGCAGAGCAGGACCCCGAACTTGTCCCGGGCGGAGCCGGCGGCTTTCAGGGCCAGGAGGATCAGGAAGAAATAGCAGGCCAGGAAGAAGAGCGAACCGATAAAGCCCCACTCCTCGGCCCAGACCGAGAAGGCGAAGTCGGTGTGCTTTTCCGGCAAAAATTTTAAGTGGACCTGGGTGCCTTGCAGATAACCCTTGCCGAACATCAGGCCGCTGCCCACCGCGATCTTCGACTGGATGATGTGGTAGCCGCTGCCGAGGGGATCCAGTTCCGGGTTGAACAGGGTGAGGATCCGCTGTTTCTGGTAGGGTTTGAGCATGTAAAACCAGCCGATCGGCATCAGGCAGATAATCGCCGAGGCCATGGCTAGGATGGTTCGCACCTTCAGTTTCACGAACAGGGTCATCGAGACAAAAATCGCGATCAACATCAGGGCGGTGCCGAGGTCGGGTTGTTTGAGAATCAGCAGGAAAGGCAGGCCGGTCAGGAGGATCGGGGCAACCAGCTCTTTCAAGGTGAAGCCCTTGCCGGTATCCTTGCGATAGTAATAGCTGGCCAGGTTGATGATCAGGGCCAGTTTGGCCAGTTCCGACGGTTGCAACCTGAAGAAGCCCAGGTCGATCCAGCGCTGGGTATGGCCCACCGAATCCCCGAAAAACAGGGCGATGCACAAGAGGACCACGGTGATGATATAGATCGGATAGTTCAGGGTGAGCAGGATCCGGTAATCGACGCTGATTATTACCAGGATCAGGCCGGAGCCGAACACGTAAAAGTAGAACTGCCTGAGAAAGTAGGATGAGGCGCCCACCTCCGCCGAGTAAGTGGCGCTGTACAGGTTGGCCAGGCCCATGGCCGCGACGATCAGGACGGTGACCAGAAGGGTCCAGTCGAAGTTGAGCAGCAGTCTTCGATCGAATCTGAACATTTACGGTTACTCCGGTTGACGGCGCTCTTTCGAGTCGCCGGTCAGGTTAAAGTATTCCAGCAACACCTGTTTGGCAATGGGTGCCGCGGTAGAGCCGCCATGGAGGCCGTGTTCGACTATGACGGTGACGGCGATCTCCGGTTTTTCGGCCGGCGCGAAGGCGGTGAACCAGGCGTGGTCCCGCATCTTGTAGGGAATCAGCTCCTCGTCATCAATATCTTCAACATGAGAAAGGCGGACAACCTGGGCGGTGCCGGTCTTGCCGGCGACGGTGATTTCGTCAAGGCGGGCCTCGCCGCCGGTGCCTCTGGGGTCGTTAACCGCTGAGACCAGACCCCGTCGGATCAGCTCCAGGTGGGCCTCCCTGCCTTTGAATTCTCCGTTTCTGATCGGAGAAAACTTCCGCACCGCCTTGCCGTCCGGGTCGATAATCTCCTCGATGAACTGGGGCTGGTAGATGACGCCGCCGTTGGCGACGGCGGCGGTCATCGTATTGATCTGGAGCGGCGTGGTCAGATTGAAGCCCTGCCCGATTACAATGGACAGGGTTTCGCCGGGCTGCCAGGATTCCCGGTAGATCCGCCGTTTCCAGGCCGCGGTCGGGATCAGCCCATTTTTTTCATGTTCGAGATTGATGCCGGTTTTGTGACCGAGCCCCAGGCTGTCGGCATAGGCGGCCAGACTGTCGACGCCAAGTTCCAGACCGATTTTGTAGAAGTAGACATCGCATGACTCGGCCAGGGCCCGGTTCAGATCGACCTTGCCGTGGCCGTTTTTTTTCCAGCAGCGATAGGCCCGGTTGCCGAGCCGGAGCGAGCCCCGGCAGTCGACGACGGTCTCCGGGGTGATGATCCCTTCGCCGAGCCCGGCCAGGGCGGTGACCATCTTGTAGACCGAGGCGGGCGGATATTGTCCCTGGATTGCCTTGTTGGGCAGGGGGTTGAGCGGATCGGTGA
>JBHEOZ010000143.1:0-453 GCA_046260555.1 Desulfurivibrionaceae bacterium | reverse complement strand
CCGCCATTCCTGCCAAGGCCTTTTCGGCGGCTGCCTGCAGATCGGCGTCGATGGTCAGCCTGATATCGTTGCCGGTGAGCGGTTCCTTCTTGGCCAGCTGCTTTTTCTCGAAGCCCCGGGCGTCCACTTCGACCATCAGGATGCCCTTTTCGCCGCGCAGCTCTTTCTCGAAGAGTTTTTCCAGGCCCTGCTTGCCGATCCGGTCGCCGCCCTCATATTCTCCCCGCAGACTTTTTTCCAGTTCCGGCTGATTGATTTCGCCGAGATAGCCGATCATGTGGGAAGCAAGGTTGTCGTAGAGGTACTCCCGGGCCGGGACTACCTCGATGCGGACTCCGGGCAGGTTGAAATGGTTGTTTTCGATGTAGACCAGGGTGCGCCAGTCGATGTCTTCCTTGAGGAGCAGGGGCATGTATTTGGGGGTGTCTTCCCCCGCTCTGATCCGGTCAAGGA
>JBHEOZ010000142.1:0-5618 GCA_046260555.1 Desulfurivibrionaceae bacterium | reverse complement strand
GTACTGAAGTACGCTTCATTCCTCGAAATTCGCGCGCCTTGGATCTGACGATTTTCACCGCTAAAGGGTATACCGTGCTTAGCCATCCCGAATTTTTTTGGCGACGTCACATCAAATCCAATCCACTCCTCTTTCCTCATTCGCCCGAAGTCACTTCGGTTGCGCCCGCGTCACCGCGAGACAATCCGATAATGGCGCCATTGTCGACCTTGACGCTTCTGAACTCGCTGAGAGGTCGGCCGCGGTAGTGAAGGATCAGGCAGCGCACCACGATCAAGTGACTGACCACCACAACCGTTTCGCCGGAATGGGCGATGAAGAGAGCTTCGATCCCGGCCACCGCCCGCTCCGTAACCTGGTCCAGGGTTTCGCAGCCCGGCAGGCGGAACCGCTCCGGAGCGCTCAACCAGGTCGGATATTGGGGACCGAATCGCGAGGTAATCTCCGCCTTGCTCAGGCCGTCCCAGTGGGGAATCAGGATCTCGTTGAAGGCCTCACGAGCCCGGACCTTCGCCCCCGTCACCCCGGCAATTATCTCCGCCGACTGACTGGTTCTGGCCAGGGGGCCGGCGTAGATGGCGCTTACCGGCATACCGTTCAGCCTGGCGGCAACTTCAGCAAGCTGGTCGCGGCCGCTGGGGTGAAGGGGCTCGGCGGACCGCCCGGCAAATCTGTTTTCCAGATTAGCCGCGGTTTTACCATGTCTGCTCAGAAAAATAGTGGTTGGCATTTTTATCCCTGTCAGGGCTTGCTTCAGTGACTGTTATTGGGCGGTTAGTCCCCGGCAAGCCGGTAATCAGCGTTTATCCGTCCGAGTCCGCGGTGGAACCGGTGCCCAGACCGCTTCGCGGCTGGCCCGTTCTCGACCATGCCCGGATTCAGGTTGATTTGAGATGATAATTCAGTTATTCCGAAATTAGATTTTCGTTCAGGATCCCAAGGCGTGGAATTTTAAAAGCCCCCTGCCCGGCGCAAAACTTGCGGCCGGCCCAAGTGGCATTTCAAAACGACACTCGACAAAAATATCGAGGGAAAAAAACATTTTTATGGTCAGCTACAATCTAACCTGTCTCGCACCCACAAATAAACCAGAAAATGAGATGATCTGCCTGGTGGAGGAGAAACTATTTCGATGAGCGATCTGAATAAGGATTTTGCCGAGGTGGTAAAATTTCACGGCCATGCCTGTCCGGGGCTGGCCTTCGGTTTCAGGGCAACCGGACTGGCCCTGGAAAAACTGGGGATAAGCCGTGCCGGTGACGAAGAACTGGTGGCGGTGGTCGAGAACAAATCCTGCGCGGTCGACGCCATTCAGGCCATGGCCGGCTGCACATTCGGCAAGGGCAACCTGATTTTCAAGGATTACGGCAAGCAGGTTTATACCCTGTTTAATCGTTCTACCGGCGAAGCTGTCCGGCTCGCCGTAATTTGGGAGACGTCCGCGGAAGGCCACGAGACCCGAAAGGCGTGGCAGAGCTTCAGGGCCGGCGACCGCTCGCCGGAGGTCATGGAACTGGTGGAAATCGCCAAAAAGACCAAGCTCGAAGAAATCCTCGCCGCCCCCGACCGGAAGTTGTTCAAGGTCACCACCCCGAAACTCGACCCGCCGGCCCCGGCCCGAATCTACCAGAGCCTTACCTGCCGGCGTTGCGGAGAGAAGGTAATGGAGCCCCGGGCCGAACCGGGAGCCGACGGACCGCTGTGCATTCCCTGTAACGCCCGGCAGGAGCATTTATCATGAAAAGAAAGCTGCGCTTGATTCTGGTGGTTTTCGGGATATTGCTGACTTTACCCGCCCCGGCCTGGTCCCTGGGGAACAGCGAAGTGAAATCCCCGGCCGCGGCCGGCGAAGTTAAAAAGGAGCAAGGCTTCTGGGCCGGGGTCAAGGAAACCGGCCGGGATATCGGCCGTTACTTCAAAGGGGCAGGCAAGGCCGCCAAAAAAAAGAACAAAAAAGTCCCGGGAGAATTGAAGGAGGAGGGGCGGGCCGCCGGCAGGAGCATCAAGAAAGCTCCGAACGCCCTGGGCCGGGAAGTCCGGGAAGGCGGCAAGTTAATCGGCCGCGACTTCAAGGAGCTGGGCCGGGATTTCAAGGAGGCGGCCGATTCCGTTTTAGACGGTGATCCAAAAAGACCATGAAGAATAAGAGTGGGGGCCGGCAGCTCATTGACTTTCTCGCCCTGGAGCGTCATCCGGAAGGCGGCTGGTATCGCGAAATCTATCGAGCTACTGAACTGATTCCCGCCGCGGCTCTGCCGGCCGGATTCGGCGGCGAGCGGGCCTTCACCACCGCCATCTATTTCCTGCTGACTCCAAGCGAATTCCCCGCTCTCCACCGGATCAAGTCCCTAAGGACTTTCCCGCAAAGAGACGATCAGATGCTTCGACTTACTCCCACTCAATGGTGCCGGGCGGCTTGCCGGTAATGTCGTAGACCACCCGCGACACCCCCCGCACCTCATTGCAGATCCGCCGGGTGACGTGATCCAGAAATTCATAGGGCAGATGGGCCCAGCGGGCGGTCATGAAATCGACGGTCTCCACGGCCCGCAAGGCGACGACATGGTCATACTGGCGGTTGTCGCCGACCACCCCCACCGCCTTGACCGGCAGAAAGACGGTAAAGGCCTGGGAGGTCTTGTCGTACAGGTCATTCTTGAAGAGTTCCTCGATAAAGATATGGTCGGCCAGCCGCAGGGTGTCGGCGTATTCCTTCTTTACCTCACCGAGGATTCTGACCCCGAGGCCTGGTCCTGGAAAGGGATGGCGCTGGACCATCTCGGATGGCAGACCGAGCTCCAGGCCGATCTTGCGGACCTCGTCCTTGAACAGTTCGCGTAACGGTTCGACCAGTTGAAGCTTCATGAAATCCGGCAAGCCGCCGACGTTATGGTGGGACTTGATCACCTTCGCGGTTCCGGTCTTCGCCCCGGCCGACTCGATCACATCGGGATAGATGGTTCCCTGGGCAAGCCATTTGACGTTTGGCAGCTTCTCCGCTTCCTCGTCGAACACCTCGATAAAGGTGTTGCCGATGATTTTCCGCTTCTCTTCGGGATCCGCCACCCCCAGCAGTTTATCGAGAAAGCGTTTTTCGGCGTCGACCCGGAGAACCTTGACGCCCATATGGGTGGCGAAGGTGTGCATCACCTGATCGCCCTCCTTGTGCCGCAGGAGTCCGTTGTCGACAAAAACGCAGGTCAGCTTCTCCCCGATCGCCCGGTGGAGCAGGGCCGCCACCACCGACGAGTCCACCCCGCCGGAGAGGCCAAGCAGCACCTCGTCATCGCCGACCTCGGCCTTGATCTTGGCGATGGAGTTGTCGATAATGTTGTCCGGGGTCCAGAGATGGCCGCATCCGCAGATATCGTGAACGAAGCGCTCGATGATCCGCTGGCCCTGGCGGGTATGGGTCACCTCGGGATGGAATTGCAGACCGTAGAAGTTCCGGCTTTCATCGGCCATGCCGGCCAGGGGGGCGTTGTCGGTTTCGCAGATCGCCGTAAAGCCGGGCGGCAACCTTTCAACCCGGTCGCCGTGGCTCATCCAGACATCGAGCAGGCCGAAACCCTCCGGACCGGCATGATCCTCGATATTTTCAAGCAATTTCGAATGGTGCCTGGCCCGGACCTGGGCATAGCCGTACTCCCGGTGCGAGGCCGGTTCGACCCCGCCGCCGAGCTGGGCCGCCATGGCCTGCATGCCGTAGCAGATCCCCAGGACCGGCGCCCCGAGGGTAAAGACGATATCGGCGGGCCTGGCGGTGGCCTTCTCGTGCGCGGATTGCGGCCCGCCGGACAGGATAACTCCGCTGGGAGCGAATTCGCGAATATCCCCGGCCGCCAGGTCCCAGGGAAATATTTCACAATAAACCCCGGCCTCGCGAACCCGCCGGGCGATGAGCTGGCTGTACTGGGAGCCGAAATCAAGGATCAGTATCCTTTCAGCATGGATATCCATGGTTATTCCTTATAGTGAGATTGTCGACGGATTTTAGGGAAAGCGGCGCCGATCAGCCCAGGCGATAGTTGGGCGCTTCCTTGGTGATGATCACATCGTGGACATGGCTCTCCTTGAGTCCGGCCGCGGTTATCTGGACAAAGCGCGCTTTGCGGCGCAGCTCATCGATGTTGGCCGCGCCCACATAGCCCATCCCGGAACGCAGTCCGCCGATCAGCTGGTAGAGCATGTCGGAAAGAGGGCCGCAATAGGGGACCTTGCCTTCAATGCCTTCCGGCACGAACTTCGAGGAACTCTCGACGTTGTCCTGAAAGTAACGGTCGCTGCTGCCTTTCTTCATGGCCCCGATCGAGCCCATGCCGCGATATCCCTTATAGGTCCGGCCCTGGTAAAGAAAGGTCTCGCCGGGGGTCTCCTCGGTGCCGGCGAAGAGGCTGCCGATCATCACCACGTTGGCGCCGATTCCGATCGCCTTGGTAACATCGCCCGAAAATTTGATGCCGCCATCGGCAATTACGGGAATATCGTGTTTCTCGGCGACCTGGGAGCAGTCGTGGACGGCGGTCATCTGCGGAATCCCCACCCCGGCGACAATTCTGGTCGTGCAGATCGAGCCGGGTCCCACCCCGACCTTGATGCAATCCGCTCCGGCCTTGATCAGATCCTCGGCCGCCTCGGCGGTGGCGATGTTGCCGGCGATAACCGGCAGGTCCGGAAAGGCGGCCTTGATTTCCCGCAGGGTATTGATGACGTTCATGGAGTGCCCGTGGGCCGAATCAAGGCCGACGATATCGACTCCGGCCTTTAAGAGCAATTCCACCTGTTCCATAAAGCGGCCGCCAATCCCGATCGCGGCTCCGACCAGCAATCGGCCGCGTTCGTCCTTGGCGGCATTTGGATATTTTTTGACCTTTTCAATATCCTTGATCGTAATCAACCCCTTGAGCGCCCCAGTGTCGTCGACCACCAGCAGTTTTTCGATACGGTGCTCGTGGAGGAGGGCCTTGGATTGCTCCAGGGTGATGCCCGGCCGGGCGGTGATCAGATTCCTGCTGGTCATCGCCTCGTCTACCTTGAGATCAAGATCGGAGACGAAACGCAAATCCCGATTGGTGACGATGCCGACCAGCTTGCCGTTCCGTAAAACTGGAACCCCGGAAATTTGATAGCTGCGCATGATCTGCTTTACTTCGCCGATGGTCTGACCGGTTTCCACGGTAATCGGATCGATAATCATCCCCGATTCGGATTTTTTTACCTTCTCGACCTCGGTGGCCTGTTCCTCGATGGTCATATTCTTGTGAATGATGCCGATGCCGCCCTCCCGGGCCATGGCAATCGCGGTCCGGAAACCGGTGACGGTGTCCATCGCCGCGCTGATCAGGGGGATATTGAGGGTGATCTCCCGGGTAAGCCGGGTCGACAGATCGACACTGGAAGGCAGGACCTCCGACTTGGCCGGAGCCAGCAGGACATCGTCAAAGGTATAGGCAGGTCTTATTTTATCCGGGTTCATCAAATCTTCTCCAGTATTATCCGACGGATCAGGCAAGGGCTGAACCGGGTCGGAAATTGCGTATTGTACCCGTTCACCGGGGCGGTCGCCAAAGTATCCAAAACCGCCGGACTGTAACCGTTCAGCAGTGGTGCAGATTTGG
>JBHEOZ010000141.1:0-5642 GCA_046260555.1 Desulfurivibrionaceae bacterium | reverse complement strand
GGTAGCCTTTGCCGGCCGTCTTCCAGGCGAGAAGTCCGGCGCCCAGATGATAGGCCGCCACCGGGATTATGGCGACGCCGATGCCGCCCGGCGCCTGAAAAACCAGGAGGATGACGGTAAGCAGCCAGCTCACCGGATAGCCGGTTATTTCCATAAGGCCGCGGGGGAGATAGCCCAGATAGATCGAGCCCAGCCCCGGCAGGATAAGTGAGCGGACCAGGGCTTCCCGGGGATTTTTAAAGGCGGCGCCGCAATGGGGACAGCTTGCCAGTCCGGCGGGAAGGGGTGTGTGGCAGGAGGGGCAGAGCTGGGGCAGGGAGACCTTGCCGGCCGGGGGTGCCGGGGTTTGTTCAACTCTCGCGGCAATAAAGTCTTTTACCGAGGCGGCGAGAGTGCGATTGACCGTGGTGAAATTCCACTTGCCCGCCGATCTATGTTTGATAATCAGCGATGACCGGAAAAGCCCGCGGCCGATTCCGGCTATTTCGTCATAGGGGATCTGGAAAATGTAGCGGGTTGGACGATCCAGGCGGCGGTTGACGTTGATCAGCAGCACCCGCTTATCGGTGCAGACGATGGCGAAATAGTTTGACGGCATGGTCAAAAGGCCGTTGGCGTAAGGAATCTCGAAAGGATGGTAGCTGATCCCCCTGGCAATCCTTAAGACCTTTTCACCCTCGGCAAGGAGTCCGCCGCTCAGCAGATCGTGCACCGCCGTGACTGTTTTCAGGATCCGCCGGTTTTGCCTGGTCCTGAACCCGTGCTTGCCCGGCCCGGTAAATATTTCGCGGTAGGCGAATTTATCCGGGGAAAGTTTCCGCAGTTCCGGCAAGGCGGTAAACAACCCGGCATCGGCGCCGCTCTCTTCGCTCGCGGCGGGGGGAACCGGCGGCGCGCCGGCGGGGTCCTCCCTTGAAACAGCCGGTGGTTCCGGCTCTTCTTCGTGGTGGTCGGTCAAGAGGATATCGAATTCTTCCGCCGCTGTTTTTTGGGATTTTTCGTGAATCAGGATTTCCTCGGCGTTTTCCCCGGTTTCAGCGGTCCCGGCGGGCGGTGCAACCGGCTCGATAATCATCCTGGCCCCGCACTGCTTGCAGTTCGCCGTAAACTTCCGGGCGGGAAGCCGGTCGCTGACCAGTTTGTGTATCTTGCCGCATTCCGGACAGATGATATCCATGGTTTCTTTTAACTTCTCACTTTGGGTCATTTTCTTCTATTTCCTGTTCTTGGAGCTCCATGTCATCGTAGGACAGACACTAGCCGGCATCCAGCGTATGATCTGGATTCCGGCTTAAAACCTGCCGGAATGACGGACTTTTTTTCGATGCGTGGTAAACCGGTATATCAACAATTTCTGAGTCCCTAAGTTAAGGATCACGATAATTTTTTGGAGGGGAAGGCTTTTTTTGCTTCCTGATGGGAAGATTTTTACCTGAAATCGAGGCATAGTCAATATCGATTTGCCGTAACCGTTCAGCGGCACCAGATCTTCGGACCCTTGGCCCGGCTTATCTGCACGAGGTACGCGGCTGACTCTTGGCTCCTGAATTCCTCTCGCCGAAAACAAGTCCGTGCACGTTGTAATAATAACATTATATCAATAAGATATGACAACTCAGAAAGTTGAATGCGGATTATTGATCGCTCCTGTCGCGCAGTAACGGTGAGATTATCCGAAACGGCACCCGCAGGGTGTTTTGGACCAGATTCAGCAAGCCTTCGCCGATGGCCTCCGGCGGCAGGATGGTGACTTTAGGGTCGCGCAGTTTTCCTTTAAGGCCCACCGGAATCGAGATCACCGCTTCATCGGCGCCGCCGACGATCCTGCCGATCAGGGGGATTTTGGTGATCAGGGCATCCATGGTTTTTAAAGGGGCGACCATAAGGGTCAGATCCGTCGTCCAGTCACCCATGTTTACCACGCCCTGCCCGAAGATATTTAAGCCCGCCCCATCTATAAAGGCTTTGTCTACATGAAGGTGGTTGTCCGCCACCCGGCCGTCGATCTCGATTTTCGAATAGGCGAAGCCCTCTCCGGTGTAGTCGGGCAGATCCGTTCCCGATAAAATATCCCTCAGATTGACAACCCGGAAGACCTTGGAGAGAAAGGAGAGCCGGTGAATATAACCGCCGTTCGAATAGAGATCGGCGTTGCCGCTTTGCCAGCGGTTCTCGACCCCTTTCAGATTTACATCGAGATGAATGTCTCCCGTGACCAGGGTGTTTTCAAAACCCAGGCAGGGGATGACATCCTCAAAAAGCGGCGGGGACGCACTGTCCGTAAAGACATTCAGGTAGGTCTCCTCTTTGCTTTCCATCAGGTTCAGGGTGGCCGAGATCTCAAGATTGCATAGTCTCGAATTCCTGAGGTCCAGGGTATAGAGGTCGGCGCCGGAGTCGACCGTGACAAAGCCCTGGGCCGGAGACAGAATATAACTGTCGGGAGCCGCTTTCTCATCCGGACCGGCTTCGGGATTCGAGCGGAAAACGGCGGCCCTGAAATGGAGGACCCCTTCAAGCTCTTTGCCGTTGCGGCCGGCCAGGAGGTCCTGATCCGAGGCGCCGGCGCCGGCGGCTTCCCCCCTGAGGTCCGCGAGGATATTCCTGCCGGTTCGGCTGCTGACCTCTTCGGCGGCAAGGCCGAGGTCGAAGGTGGTCCTGTCCGAACCGAAAGTGACCTGGCCGTTCAGGGCCAATTCCTCATCGTCCGCGACAAGAACGGCCTGATTTATTTTAAGTGAACCGTTGTCGGCGCCGATAATATCGAGTTTTTTGATCAGAAAGTTTTCCCGGGATTTATTGAATAACCAGGCCAGATCGGTGACCTTGGCCCAGCCGGTGAAAGCGGTTTTTGCCGGTCCGTCCGAATATGCCACGGAGAAGTCTCCTTCAAGCCTTTTTGCCGGCAGGATATTTTCCCGCATCAGGGCCAGGACGGTTTCGGAATTTATGAAACCCTGCCATTTCGCCTTGAAATTTTGAGGATCTTTTTTTTGATAATCAAGGCTAAGCACCCCCCGCTCTTCGGGGGAAGAGATGATTAACCTGTCGATCTTGAGCCGGTCCCGGTCCGATTCCAGTTCCAGGCGCACGGAAGGGGAGGTGACTTCCCCCATGCCGGCGGCGATCCCACCCGAAAGCTTGATTTTGTCATCATCCCACTCCACCTTGAATTTATCCAGGGTGCAGGGGATTACGGGGAAGTATTGATCGGGCAGCCAATCTTTTTTTCCGATCCACTCCGCCAGCGGTTCGCGAATGGTGCCTGACAGCATGATCCAGGCCCGCCAATCGGTTAAATTACTATGGAAAAAACTCCCCTCGACAAGCAGGGGCTGTTCCTGAAGCCAGACTTTTCCGGAATCGAGATCAAGCCGGCCGCGGCTGACTTTGGCCCTGATCCTTTCCGCCAGGAGCGGATGGGGAAGGAGGGGCGTGCTCCATTTCGATCCCGATGTGGAGATATCAAGAGAATATTGCCATTTCCCGGGTTCCCTAAACAACCCCGATACCGAGGCCCGGTTTAATTCTACGACTCCTTCCGCCTTGGAGATTGCCTGGGAAATCTTGTCGGGCAGGAGCGCCGCTTTCTTTAATTCGGCAAGCAGGACGGCTGAATCGAAAGTAGCCTGGGCCGATTTTATCTCGATAAACGGATTTTCGGTCAAGGAGGTTTCTCCGGAAAACTCCCTGATCAGGTGAGGACCGACCACTCCTTTGACTCCCCGCCATTCGACCCGGTCCGGGAAAACATCGATGCCCCCCGATCTGATTCTGAACGGATGGGGGATCGGTTCATAAGCGGCGCCGCCGTTGATGGTATCTACCCGCACCGTCACCCGGGGATCATCGAGGCTCTCGCCGATATGCAGATGGCCCGACGCCCGGCCTTCGATATTGCTGAAACGTTCGACTTCGCGCCGAAAACCAGGGTGGGGGACTATTTTCGGCAATACTTTCCCCAGGTCGGCCAGATCTGCGGCGATATCAAGATCGAGCTCGAAGTCGTTTTCCCGTTGGGCCAGATCGAGGAACAGGGAACAGTTATTGCCTCGGTTGCCGTCCAGCCTGGCACTCAGTCCCTCACCGGATAGATATCCGTTGTCGATTTTGATCACCCCCCTGGCCTTTTCGAGAAATAGAGGCGTGAAGGGGGGATGAATCCTCGCTTCCTGCACATCGACATTGATTGTCATTTCGGTTATGTCCCGGAAACCGGACAGCGGCGCCTCGAAGTAATAGCTTGCCCGGGAGGCCTTGCCGCCGAGGACTATATCGGTGACGGTTTTGGCGATCTGGTTATCTCCCCATAAGGCCAGGACCCCTTTGCGAAGGGCGGTAAGATCCAGGTCCCTCCCGGTCAAATCGACCAGCCAGACCGGTTCCCGGTTTTTCGCGGGTTTCCCGCCGGTCCGGCGGGCGATTGCGCCGCTGAGGATCATGCCGGGGTTTTTAAGCTGTAGTTCCCTGATCTCAATCGACAGATCGCCACCGTTTTTGTTGATGTCGAGATCAACGCCGCCGCAATCGAGCAGAAAAGATTCATTGGCGGATGGCGCCACAAAACAGGGGAAATCGCCGGTCAGCGAGGCCTGGAGGCGGTCGATGCCGCGGCCGTCGATCTCGCCCCGCAGGGAAATGGCGGATTTTACCGGCAGCAGCCTTTGATCTTCCAGGGCGGGGAGCAGATTGTAAAAGTTAAGGCCGTTTAATTCGTATTCCACTTGATAATCGAGATTGCCGGGGCTGAAAACGCCTTCCAGGTTCATGAAATTGAACTGGCTGGATTCGCTTGCCAATTGGAATCGGCTTTGCTCCGGATCCAGATTGATCTCGCCCTGGATCTTATCGATGCTGAGGGGGAAAAGATGGCTCTGGCCGGCAAAGGGACTTTCGGCGAATATTAAGGTTCCGTCGGTCACGCTGATTCTGGCATGGGGGATAAAGACTTCGGAGAGGTCGATTTCGGTGGATACGGGACCGATGGTCAGTTCCGGGCGGACCAGGTTTATTCTTCTTAATTCAAGTTTTTGCCTTAACAGTGAGCGCCAGAGAGGAAAGATTCTGGTTTCGGGCAGGTGGACCCGAATAGTGTTTTTACTTATTGTTGTATCATGCAGGGAAAAATAGGGGGTCGGCAGCCAGTGCCAGTCGAGCTGGGCCGCGTCGATCCGCCATCCCGATTTTACCGAAATCATCTCGGCGACCTTGGACCGGACCGTATCGACATCCAGCAGTCTGGGGCCCAGAAAAATCAGGGCCCCGAAGGAGATGATTATTAATGATGTTATGTAGACTCTTTTTGACATATCCGTTCTGTTTAAGGAAATTGGCCGAAATTAATGATAATTGATATGTTCGCAAAAAGTCGAACAAAGCTGTCATTTCGAACGAATGTGAGAAATCTTGTTCTTTACACCCACAGGGCATAAGTTTCGTATGAGCAGGCGAGTTGCCCGACTCAGCTTTAGGGATATGGAAATTATAAAAGTACCGTTTATACCGCAAAAGGGCATAAGTTTCGTTTGGGTCCCGCCTTGCGGGACCCAACTCAGCTTTATCTTTGTCGTCATGCCGGCATGCTTTTAGCCGGCATCCAGCGTATGATCTGGATTCCGGCTTAAAACCTGCCGGAATGACGG
>JBHEOZ010000140.1:0-5653 GCA_046260555.1 Desulfurivibrionaceae bacterium | reverse complement strand
CCGAACGGGAAATGGACGGTGATGACAATCGGGACCGGTTGACCTCCCTGAAAATGGAGTTGCTCCTGGAAAGCCGGGCCAAGGAAGCGCGTTCCGGGGAGTGGTTTGAAGAACGGGGCGATGAGCTGCTCTCCCCCGAATTCAAGGGATGGCGGCAAGCCGCGGTGGTCGGGGAGCAGCAATCCGCTCTGCTCGGGGACCTGGGTCTTTTCGGTAAAAGCGGCATCGATCTGCCGGAAACGGCCGCGGGATCGCAAGAGACCGGCAGGACTACGCCGCTCAACCTGTTAAGCGCATTTGCCGTGCTGGTCAACGGCGGCAGGGAAATTACCCCCTATGTCGGGGAGGCGGTTATTGATCCCGCTTCCGGCCGCCGCACCTCGATCGCTCGGCCCGAACCTCGTGGGCAATTGATCGGGGAGCGGACCAGCCGGAAAATAGTCGGATTATTGGCGGAAGCTTCCCGCTCCGGGCCCGAAAGGATTTTTCTCGAAAGTATGCGGCCAACCGGGACGCTGAACGAGGCAAGGGAAGGCGCGGAGGAATCCGTCGAAAAGCCCGAGCCGGGATTTCAGACGGTGCTGATCGGCTTTACTCCCGGGCAGGACGGAGTGGCCCTGCTGGTTGCCCTTGACCGGGCTGTGGTCGATGCCGATAAAAAAACCTTGATGCGAAACCTGGGCGAGGAGGTTATCGGCAGGATGGCCGCTTTGGCGGCCGAGCAGGTTGATCCGCCTTCCCCCGAGGCCATGGCGGCCGGGGAAAAGCGGATATTCGAAACCTGGCTCGGTTCGCGGGCCTATGATCACTTGGTTGCGGCGGCCGTTAATGTCGACTCTGAAGTTAAACGGCCCGATGTGATGCCCGATCTGCATGGTTTGAGCCTGCGCAAGGGGCTGCGGGTTCTCCAGACTTTCGGGGTCAAGGTCAGAGTCGTCGGTTCGGGACGGATTGTCGAGCAGGAACCCGCCGCCGGCGCGATTTTTGACGGCGGGGAGTGTCGGTTGTCCCTGCGCTCCGATCTCTGAACGGCGGATCTTTAACCTGAATCTGTGAGCGTTCGAGAACGGTGCAGATGCAAGGCGGCAACGATGTTGATAATACTAATGGTATATCAATGAGTTGCCAACGACGCAGATGCGCCGTTATCGGGCGCCCCGCAGGGAGGCGGGTGCATTCCAGCCACCACGGATCACTGTCTATATTTGACGTAAAAACAATCATATATCGTGAATCAATGCACTAAGCCGTCACGGATTCAGGTTTACGGAAAAGAGAGCAATGACCCGAAAAACAGGCGCCTCAGCCAAAATATTGCGGGAGCTGATTGTCGGCGCCGATCTGGAGATTGTCGAAGGCGATCCCGATCTGCGGATCGACGGAATCACCGCCGACTCCAGGCAAGCCGGACCCGGGAAACTGTTTGTTGCCGTGAAGGGAGAGAGGTTTGACGGCCACGATTTTCTGGCCGGGGTGGTTGAGCAGGGCTGCCGCGCCCTAGTCCTTGAAAGACGGGAACTTGCCGCCGATTTCCGGGGCCGGGGTCTGGCGGTGTTGGCGGCCGGGGACAGCCGCAGGGCCCTGGCCGAATTGGCCGCGAATTTTTACGGCCACCCGGAAAAACGATTAAAGCTGGTCGGAATCACCGGCACCAACGGCAAGACCACCACCAGCTATCTCCTGGAGTCGATGATCAAAGCCGGCGGCGGCGAACCGGGGGTGATCGGCACGGTAAATTATCGTTTCAGGGGGCGCGAGGAGGAGGCGCCTTTCACGACTCCGGAGCCGATTGTGCTTTACCGGATGATGCGCGAGATGGTGGACGGCGGGGTGGATCACCTGATCATGGAAGTCTCTTCCCATGCCCTGAGCCAGCAGCGTCTGCACGGGATTTATTTCGATGTGGCGGCCTTTACCAATCTCAGCCATGAACATCTTGATTTTCACGCCGGTATGGACGATTATTTCGCCGCGAAGAGCAGGCTCTTTACTGAACATTTAAAGGAAGACGGCATAGCGGTGGTGATGCTTGCCGATCTGGTTGGTACTGGTGACCGGGAACAGGATTGGGGTGAGCGCCTGGCCGGGAGATTGCTGGCGACCGCCGGTTTTCGCCGGCATGGGAAGGCGGCAGATGGCGATTCCCCTCTTTATCCGCGTTTGCTGCTTACCTGCGGCCGCGATCGGGGCGATATCCATGTAGCCGAGGCGGAGATAAGTCTCGACGGGATCAGGGCCGAGATCGTCGGTCTGGGAGATGACGTGATTTTTCAGTCGCCGCTGGTTGGCGATTTCAACCTGTTGAATATGGCCACGGCGATGGGAATCGGCCACGTCCTGGGTCTGCATGAAAAACAGATCGGCCGGGGCCTTGACGATGTAACCAGGGTGCCGGGCCGTCTCGAAAGAGTGCGGGGCGCTGCCGAGGGAGATGGCGGCCGCTGCCGGGTCTTTGTCGATTTCGCTCACACCCCCGATGCCCTTTCCGGGGTGCTGCGAAGTGTCCGTGATCACTGCGAGGGGCGGCTGATTCTGGTCTTCGGCTGCGGCGGCGATCGGGACAAGGGGAAAAGGCCTCTTATGGGCGAGATTGCCGGCCGCCTGGCCGATCTGGTCATAATTACCACCGATAATTCCCGAAGCGAGGAGCCTCGGCGGATCATGGCCGAGATCGAAGCGGGATTGCGGAGCAGTGGCACCACTCTTTTGCCGAAAAAAGCCCCGGCTGAACTCCGGGTTTCGGGCGGCAGAGGCTACGCGATTATCGAATCGCGGCGGGCGGCGATCCGGGCGGCGATCGATTTCGCCGATACCGAGGATGTGGTGCTGATCTGCGGCAAGGGTCATGAAACCTACCAGCTTGTGGGCAATCGCAAATATTTTTTCGATGATCGGCTTGAGGCTGCCGCGCACCTGGCCGTGCCGAGTGGTGGCGGAAATGGAAGATGATCGACTCACCTAGAACAGGACACCGCAAATGGTTGTAGCTGCCGGGGATCTGAATAATAATCTGAATAATAAAGAGAAAGCCGGGTCCGGCCGGGATTGGCCTCTTGATGATGTTCTCGGGGCGACCGGGGGCAGAGTGATCGGCGGCGGCCCGGTAGCGGTTTTCCGGGCAGTGTCGACCGATAGCCGCGCCATCGGTGAACACGACTTGTTCGTCGCCCTGCGCGGGGATAATTTCGACGGTGAAAAGTTCTGTGCCGACGCGGTAAGGCGCGGCGCGGCCGGGTGTGTGGTCGAGAAAGCTCCGCGGCCGCCGTTGCCGGTGCCTGTGGTGGTGGTTGACGATACCTTGCGGGCCTTGGGGGATCTGGCCGCCTTCCGCCGGATCGAGATGAAGAACCTGAAAGTTGTTGCGATTACCGGCAGTTCCGGCAAGACTACGGTCAAGGAGATGGCAGCTGCCGTCTTCGGGCAAAGATATAAGGTGCTTAAGACCAGGGGTAATTTTAATAATCTGATCGGGCTGCCCCTTTCCCTGCTGCCGGTGGAAGAAAGCGACCAGGTCGCCATTCTGGAGATGGGCATGAACAGCCATGGTGAGATCAAGCGGATGACCGAGATCGCCGGACCCGATATCGCCTGCATCAACAATATCCAGGCCGCCCATCTGGAAGGGCTGGCCACCATCGAAGGAGTGGCCAGGGCCAAGGGCGAGCTTTTTGCCGGGATCGGGCCGGGCGGAATTCTGGTGGTAAATCTGGAGGATCCCCTGGTCGTGGAACTGGCCGGCCGCGACGATCTCCGCCAGGTAAGCTACGGCTGGCAACGGCGGGCAGCGGTGCGCGGCAGTTACCTTCGCAATCTGGGCGAAAAGGGCTTCTCCTTCACCCTGACAATCGGTGATGAGCAGCAGCGGGTCAGGCTGCAAGCTCTGGGCCGCCATAACGTGCTTAACGCTCTCGCCGCCGCCGCCCTTGCCCATGCGGCCGGGATGGCTTTTGACGATATCGCCCGGGGCTTGAGTGATTTTGTCCCCTATGATAAACGATTGCAGGTGGAGCTGGTGAGCGGCGGCTTGAAGATTGTCAATGATACCTATAACGCCAATCCGGCCTCGATGCTCGCCGCCCTGGAAACGGTGCGGGGCCTGAAGGGCAGACAGCGTTCGGTGGCAATATTGGGAGATATGCTGGAGCTGGGTCCGGTAAGCCCTGCCGCTCATCGCGACCTCGGCCGGGCCGCGGCTCGGCTCGGCTACGATTATCTGCTGGCTTACGGTTCCTTCGCCGGGGAGATAGTCGCCGGCGCCAGGGAGCTCGGAATGCCTGAGCAGCGGGCCGGGAGTTTTGCCGACAAAGAGCGGATCGTCACCCATCTGCGTGAACTTGAATCAAACGGGATGATCGGCGCCGGAGACTGGCTTCTGGTCAAGGGCTCCCGGGGAGTCGGCATGGAAACCGTAATCGCCGGTCTACGGGAGGACCATTAGATGCTGTATCACCTTTTTTATCCCCTCCATGAGCTGTTCGGGGGCTTCAATGTATTTCGTTACATAACCTTCCGGTCCATCGGCGCAACGATCACCTCGTTTGTCCTGGTTCTTCTGGTTGCGCCCGTCTTTATCCGTTTTCTGCAACATCTCCAGATCGGTCAGGTGATCAGAAAAGACGGCCCTGCAACTCATTTCACCAAACAGGGGGTGCCGACCATGGGCGGCATCCTGATCCTCTTTGCCGTCAGCTTGAGCACCCTGCTCTGGGTCGATTGGACTAATTATTATGTCTGGATCGTTCTGGCCGTGACCCTCTGGTACGGGGCGGTAGGGGCCTTCGACGACTACCGGAAGATAACCCGGAAGAACAGCAAGGGGCTGAGTGGCCGGGGCAAGATCTTCTTTCAGATCGTCGGCGCGATTCTGGCCGGATTTTTTCTTTACACCAACCCCGATTTCAACAGCCATCTCAGTATTCCTTTTTTTAAGGAAGTCGGTCCGGACCTGGGCGCGGGCTATCTGCTCTTCGCCCTGGTGGTGGTGGTCGGCGCCTCCAATGCGGTCAATCTGACCGACGGCCTGGACGGACTGGCGATCGGCCCGACGGTTATCACCGGCAGCGTTTATCTGCTGTTTTCCTATCTGGCCGGACATGCCGGCCTGGCTTCCTATCTGCAGATCCCTTACGTGCCGGGAGCCGGGGAGGTCGCGGTTTTCTGCGGAGCCCTGGTCGGCGCCAGTCTCGGCTTTCTCTGGTTCAACACCTTTCCGGCCCAGGTCTTCATGGGCGATGTCGGCTCCCTGTCGATCGGCGCCGCTCTCGGCACGGTGGCGATCATCACCAAGCAGGAGATCCTGCTGGTCATTGTCGGCGGTGTTTTCGTGATGGAGGCCCTGTCGGTGATCGTCCAGGTCGCATTTTTCAAGTGCAGCGGCGGCAAAAGGGTCTTTCTGATGGCGCCGTTTCATCACCATTTCGAGAAAAAAGGCTGGGCCGAGCCCAAGGTGGTGGTGCGCTTCTGGATTGTTTCTATCGTCCTCGGCCTCGCGGCCCTGGCAACTCTGAAACTCAGGTAAGATATGGCACCGACGGAGGGGACAGGCGCGAAGGTTAAGAACGGTACCAGGGCGCTGGTGGCAGGTCTGGGCCGCTCCGGCATCGCCGCCGCCAAATTGCTGCATAAATTGGGCGGGGAAGTGACGGGACTCGAC
>JBHEOZ010000014.1:3897-17291 GCA_046260555.1 Desulfurivibrionaceae bacterium | reverse complement strand
CGATACCAATATCCTCTCCACGCCTTCCCTGGTCACCATGGACAACAAAGAGGCGGAGATCGTGGTCGGTCAGAATGTGCCCTTCCAAACCGGCAGCTTTACCAGCACCGGCAGCAACGATCCTACCAATCCCTTCACCACTTTCGAGAGACGGGACGTGGGGCTCAAGTTGAAGGTCCTTCCGCAGATCAACGAGGGGGACACGATCCGTCTTGATATCGATCAGGAGGTGTCTAACCTGAGCGTCACCGGCGGCAGCACCAGGGCCGGTTTGGAAATCACTTCCACCCGGGAGATCAGGACCAGCGTCATGGTGGATGATGGCAGGATTCTGGTGCTGGGCGGCTTGATCGACGACGATATTCAGGTGACCGAGCAACGGGTGCCGATCCTCGGCAGCATCCCTTTGCTGGGCTGGCTGTTCAGGTACAACAAGTCCAGCCACAACAAGAGGAACCTGATGGTCTTTCTCCGGCCCACGGTGTTGCGCACTACCGCGGACAGTAATCGCATCACGTTCAACAAGTACGATTACATGCGAAGGGTGCAACAGAACTTCAAGGATGACGGGGTGAATCTGCTCCCCGATGCCCAGGCGCCGGTGTTGCCCGAAGAGCTCTTCGATAAATAGTTAACCGCGCGGCAGCACCGCATCTTGCGGCGATCGATCCGGCTCACGCAGCGGGCTGCGCGTCGCCGGCTCGCTTGCCGCAATCTGCGGCCCAGCTGCGCCTTTATGGTTCACAGGCCTTGTTATCGTGGTTAATATTAATCAATGATGGCGTCGCAATAAGTCGTCAAGATTAAGGTTATAAATAATGAACGTTGATAACTTGAATGGATTGGAAAAACTGCCTTATTCCTTTGCCAAGCGGCATGGATTTCTGCTGGCCGAAACGGCCGATGAGACGATTAAGGGCTTTTACCGGCCCGGTCTCAAGCCGGAAATCCTGGCCGAGGCAAGACGTTTTGCCGGCATTCCTTTCAAGGTGGAGCAGGTTTCCCCCGAGCAGTTCGGCGAACTTATCCAGAAGGTCTATGAAGACGGGGCCGGCACCAGCACCCGGATAGCCGACGATCTCAGTGACGATCTCGACCTGCAGGCCATTGCCGAACAGCTGCCGGTAACCGAGGATCTCCTGGAAAGCCAGGACGACGCCCCCATAATCCGGCTGATCAACGGTCTCCTTACCGAAGCGGTACGGGAAAACGCATCCGATATCCATCTCGAACCTTTTGAAAGCCGCCTGCAGGTGCGTTTCCGGAGCGACGGCGTGCTGCGGGATGTTCTTGAGCCGAACCGGGCTCTGGCCCCTTTGATCATCTCGCGAATCAAGGTAATGGCCAATCTCGATATTGCCGAGAAGAGGCTGCCCCAGGACGGCCGTTTCGGGGTAAGGGTTGCCGGTCGGCCGGTGGATGTCAGGGTCTCGACGATTCCCGCCGCCGCCGGCGAACGCGTCGTGCTCAGGCTTCTCGACAAGCAGGCGGGGCGTTTGACCCTTGAGCAGCTGGGGATGCCGGAGGGTACTCTTCCGGCTGTCGATCGCCTGATTAAACGGCCGAACGGGATTATCCTGGTGACCGGTCCCACGGGTTCCGGGAAGACCACCACCCTGTACGCCTCCCTGGCCCGGCTTAACAAAGTCAGTGCCAATATTATGACCGTGGAAGACCCGATCGAATATTATATCGACGGGATCGGCCAGACCCAGGTCAACACCAAGGTTGGCATGACCTTCGCCCGCGGGCTGCGGGCCATTCTTCGTCAGGATCCCGATGTGGTGATGATCGGTGAAATCCGCGATCGGGAGACGGCGGAGATCGCGGTTCAGGCCAGTCTGACCGGTCATCTGGTCTTCTCGACCCTGCACACCAATACCGCGATCGGCGCCGTTACCAGATTGAGGGACATGGGGGTGGAGCCCTTCCTGCTCTCTTCGACCTTAAGCGGTATTCTGGCCCAGCGGCTGGTCCGGAAGTTGTGCAACGATTGTCGCCAGGCTTATGAAGCGACGCACTCGGAGTGCCTCGAGCTGGGGCTTCCCGTTGATGCGGAGCCGCCCACCATTTACAAGCCTCCCACCTTTTACAAGACCGGGGGCTGCGTGAAGTGCAATAACCAGGGTTATTTCGGCCGGACCGGGCTTTACGAACTGGTCGAGGTAGTCGGCGAACTACCGGAGATGATTCATGGCCAGGCCGGTGAATATGAAATGGAAAGATATGCGAGAACCTTGACCCCCAGTTTGCGTGACGATGGAGTTCGCCTGGTATTGGCCGGGGAGACGACCTTGGCCGAAGTGCTTCGGGTTACCAAGGAAAACTAGTGTCTGTCCAGAAATGAGGATTTTTGTCCGAGAACGAGAAGCAAGGATGTCGGAAAAGCGCAACGTACTCGGGTACGTGAGCACCTTTCCGACTCCGCGGCGACGAAGTTATCGGGCAAAAAGACCATTTATGACGGGCACTAACTAGAATGCGGAAGGATTGATGGGGGCTTTTGAATATTCAGCCGTGGACGACAACGGCAAACTTTATAAAGGGATCAAATCCGGAGATTCGCCGCGGCAGATCAGGCAGATTCTCAGGGACCAGGGGCTGATGCCGGTGGCGGTCGAGGCGGTGACCGGCGGCCGGAAATCGGCCCGCGGCGCCGCCGGATGGCAGCGGAAACCGGGGGCCGCTTCACTGGCCCTGGTAATGCGGCAGCTGGCCACCATGGTCAAGTCGGGAGCGGTTCTGGGCGATGCCTTGAATGTGGTCTCGGAACAGACCGATCAGGCCTGGGCCAAGAAAGTCTTTGCCGGGATCAGGTCCCATGTCCAGGAGGGCATGTCGCTGGCCTCGGCTATGGCCGAGTATCCCCAGGTCTTTCCCGATCTTTATCGGGCCACCATCGAAGCGGGCGAACATACCGGCAAGCTGGATCTGGTTCTGGACAGACTGGCCGATTACACGGAGTTCAAGCAGCAACTGCACCAGAAAATTATCCTCGCGCTTGCCTATCCTTTGCTGCTCACCCTGGTGGCGCTCCTGGTCGTGGTCGGTTTACTCGGTTATGTGGTTCCCCAGATCGTGGTGGTGTTCAGTAATGTCAATCAGGAGTTGCCGTTGCTGACCAAGGCCGTTATTGCCCTGAGTGAAATTTTACGGGGGCAGTGGCTCTGGATCCTGATTTTTCTGGTCGCGTCGTTTCTGATCGCGCGTCTTTTATTGAGAAATCCCCAAGTCAAAATGAAGGTTCACCGTTTCATGATGACCGCTCCGTTCCTCGGCCGGTTTTTGAGGGGCCTGGAGGTCGCCCGTTTTGCCAGGACTTACAGCATATTGGTGGCCAGCGGGGTTTCCGCCCTTGAGGGCCTTAAGATCGCGGGAGGAGTGGTTAATAATCTCTCCCTGAAGAAAGCCATCGAAAGCGCGGCGCGGGGGGTTCGTGAAGGCAAGAGCATCAGTAAATCACTGGCGATGACCAACTCGTTTCCGCCCATGGTGATTTATCTGATCGCCAGCGGCGAGACCAGCGCCGATCTCGGTCAGATGCTCGATCAGGCGGCGGGCAGTCAGGAGAAAGAGGTGGAGGTTTTTACCGGCCTGGCCACGGCGGTTTTCGAGCCGGTGCTGATTCTGCTGATGGGCGGTCTGGTCCTGATGATAGTCCTGGCTATTCTGATGCCGGTATTTGAACTTAATCAGCTGGTACGATAGGATCAGTGAAGAAACGATCAATTCATGCAACTGCCAATCGATAAAGCAATGTTGCCCGCGAAGACGGCACGGACCAAGGAGAAAGGATTTACCCTGCTTGAGCTTCTTGTCGCCCTGGCAATTTTAAGCCTGGTGGCCCTGACCGCCTTGAACAACAATACGAACATGGTTAGTAATGCCGAGTATCTCCGGGACAAAACCCTGGCCCACTGGGTGGCGATGAACCAGGCCGGCCAAATCCGGCTGGACGGCCGCTTTGTCGATAGCGACGGGGCGGAGGGAGTGGCGATTATGGCGGAGCGGCGCTGGAGTTGGCGGGTTACCGGCCAATCCACTCCGGATCCCGACCTGCAGCTGGTTGAGATTGAGGTCTGGCCTGGACCAGACCGGAAAGGCTCCCGCATCGCTTTTTTGAATATGTATCTGGGCCGGTCTTCGAAATTCTGAAAAAAACCGTGATGGGGTCGAGCAAGATGAAATATAGGCGAGATAGGGGGTTTGACCGGACAAACAGGGGGTTCACCCTCCTGGAGTTGCTGGTTGCCTTGAGCATTTTCGCCCTGATCTCGGTGTCGCTGTACGGCAGTTTGAATTCGATGTTGACCACCAAGCAGCATCTGGAGGGTGACTCCGAAAAACTCAGGGAACTTCAGACCACCATCCGGATCATCGGCCGGGATATCGAGCAGGCGGTGGCCCGTCCGATCCGCACCGTTTATGAGCCGGAACTGGCAGCAATGACCTGGACGGAAAATCCCGGCGTCCTTGAATTCACCACCAGCGGCCGGCGCAACCCCCTCCTGGTGAAGAGAAGCGGCCTGCAGCGGGTCTCGTACCGGCTGGAGGATCAAACCCTGATCAAGGAGAGCTGGCCGGTTCTGGACCGGGGGGTGGAGATCGAACCCTTTACCCAGGTGCTCCTGCGGGAGGTGGAAGGCTTTGAACTCTCTTTTATCGGCCAAACCGGCACGAACTATCGGACCTGGCCGCCGGAAGATATTTCCGGCCCTGTTGCCGCCCTGTTGCCGAGAGCGATCCAGGTTAATCTCGATCTGAAAAGATGGGGCAGGGTTAACCGGCTGTTCCTTCTCAGTTGAGCCTGCGATTTTATGACTTGTAATAAACCTGGAAATATTTTGAACAACCAGAAGGGCATGGCCCTGATAACCGTTATCCTGGTTACCGCTCTGGTGGCAATGCTGGCGGTAAGCATGTCTTTTGCCCAGCATGTAGCGGTCAGAAGGACTGCTAATCTTCTGGAGGGGGACCAGGCCATGATTCTCGCTCTGGGGCTCGAGGAGTGGGGCCGGCAGGTGCTGATCAGGGATATCCAGCGGGGCGGCGATGATCATCTCGGCGAGAACTGGGCGATGGGGTTGGTGCCGACGGCGGTGGAGAATGGCCGGATCTCCGGCTCCTTCATTGATCTGCAGGGAAAGATAAATCTGAACAATCTTGTTCTGGGCGATGACAATACCGTGGAGCAAACGGGCCTTATGCTGGGCCGTCTTTTCGAGTTATGCGAGGCCGATAACGGCGCTGCTCTGGTTCCGGCTGTGGTCGATTGGCTCGACAGTGACGAGCAGATCAAACCGGGGGGCGCCGAGGACAATGAGTACCTGCTCCATGAGCCCGCCTATCTGGCCGCTAATCGGCCGATGATAAGCCCCACCGAATTGATGCTGGTTGAGGGAATCACCCCGGAAATTTATGGTTGTCTCCAAAGCCATATTGCCGCCTTACCGGCGGCCACGAAAATAAACGTTAATACGGCCGACCCCATGGTCATTGCCACCCTTTCCGATACGCTGACCATCGAGATTGCCGAAGAGATTGTCGGCGATCGGCCCGAAGACGGCTATGAAAACATGGCCGAATTCATGAAACATCCCGCCCTGGCCGCCTCCGGGATCGCCGACGCCGGTCTCGCTCTGACCAGTGATTTTTTCATGGCCCGGGGAGTGGCGGTTTTCGGCGACTCCGATATTGAACTTTACAGCCTGATTTCCCGCAACTCCGGCCGAGTCGAGGTTTTGGGAAGAAGCATTGGAACTTATTAGATGAAAACCGCGAAAAAAGAAATCTTTCTCTTTCTGGGCCCGGAAGCGCCGGAAAAGGTGCTCTGGGCCGAACGGTCCGCCTCCGGCGCGATTGTCACCGGTCAGGGCTCCTTGAGCGATGCCGGCCCTTTGCAGGGTGAGAAGGTTGTCGTTCTGGTGCCCGGGCAGGATATTCTGCTCACCGAGGTGAATATCCCCGGCAACCGGGGCCGCATTGTCAAACAAAGCCTTCCCTATGCCCTGGAGGAAAACCTGACCGAGGATGTGGAGGATCTCCATTTCGCCCATGGCCCGATCAGTAAAACGGGTGCGATACCCGTGGTGGTGGCGGCGAAGGACCGGATGGAATTGTGGCTGGAAATTCTTCACGAACACGGGATCGATGCCAAGTGCATGGTGCCGGCTCCCCTGGCCGTGCCCCTGACCCCCGAACGGTGGTCGGTTGTGGTCTCCGAAGGGGGATTTCTCCTGAGAAAAGACACCTGGCATGGTTCCGCCGGGGAGCTCGACAGCCTGGCGCTCTTCCTGGGAGAAGCCGATTCCGCGCCGCCGGTGCATTTGTATATGGACGAGGAGTGCCCGGCCGATTGCGAAACTGAACTACCGGAAATGAATCTTGTCGACACCCAAAAAAAGCCGCTATTGCAGGTGCTGGCCGAAGGTTATGAGGAAAAAGCGTCAATTGACCTCCTGCAGGGAGAATACAGCCGCCATGCCGGTTGGTTGGAGAAGTGGCATAAGTGGCGGGTCCCGGCCGCGGCGTTAATCGTCCTGGTCCTTTTGAATCTCACCGGTTTCGCCATTGACTATTACACTCTGAAGCGCGAAAACAACCAGCTGGCCAGGCAGATCAAAAATGTTTACCTGGAGGCTTTTCCGGATAGTCGCCGGGTCGTCAACCCCAGGGCCCAGCTGAAACAGAAAATTGCCGAACTGGAAGGGGCGGGCTCTACCCAAAACGACTTTTTTGAGGTCTACGACAAGACGGCGCCCCTGTTGATCGAATCAACCGGTTTCAGTCTCGGCATTCTCCGCTTCAATAACGGCCGCTTCGATTTTGATTTTGAAATCAAGGATCTGCAGACTCTGGAAAAATTGAAAAACAATCTGGCGAACCTCCCCGACCTCGCCATGGATATCAAAAATGTAGAAGCCGTCGCCGGGAAGGTTAAAACCAAAATTCAGATAAAAGGCCGAGAATAATATGAGCCTCTGGTCCAATTTACAGAAGCGGGAGCAACTGGCGGTTATGTGGGGAGGAGGGGTTCTGCTTCTCCTGCTTGTCTATTTACTGGTGATCGCTCCGCTCAGGAGCGATCTTGCCCGGATGCGAAAGGAAGTTGTCGTCCAGAAAGCGGATCTGGTCTGGATGCAAGATGCCGCGGTCAGGGCGCGCCGGTTGAATTCATTGCGCAAAACAACAAAATCGGACGTTTCTCCCCTTAAGCTGATCGATCAGACCGCCAGGCGGTACGGGATCGATTCCAGTCTGAAAAGGGTTGATCCCGGCGAGGGGGATAAGATCAAGGTCTGGTTCGAGGAGCTGGTCTTTGTCGATTTCATGCAATTCCTCCGCGGCGCCGGCGATAACAGGCAACTTTCGGTCGACAATCTCATGGTGGAAAGGCTCAATGCCCCTGGGATCGTCAACGCCCGGGTCACCTTCAAGGCGGAGACGGAATGAAGAAGCGGCGATCCTGGATTATCCTGACACTGGTCTTTTATCTGCTTATTCTCCTCTGGACCGTACCGGCGGATTATGCTCTCTCTTACTTGCGGAAACACGAGGTCATCCCGGCCGGGTCTTTTACCGTTGTCGGTCTGGAGGGACCCTGGACAGCCGGGCGGATTTTCGAAATGAACGCCGGTGGAGTCGAGGTCAACGATTTGCACTGGCGTTTCCAGCCTGTTGGCTTATTGACCGGGCGTCTGCGCTTTGCGGTGGCGGCTGATCTGGGCGGCGGCTCGACCGAGGGAGTCATCCAGGTAGGTTTCGATACCGTTCAAGTCGGCAAGGTTCGGGGGCGGGTTCCCGCCGATTTTCTGGGCCGGATATATCTGCCCGGAGTGGAATTGACCGGCATGCTGGAAACCGAGGAACTGACCCTGGTCGCCGAAGACGGTTACCTGGTTGAGGGCGCCGGCCGTCTGGCCTGGAGCGATGCCAGGGTTGAGTCTCCCTATCGGATTGGACTCGGCGGAGTTGTGGTTGATTTAGCCACCGACGACAGCGAAGGCATAGTCTTTAAACTTGGCGATACGGGAGGAGCCTTGCAGGCCGGCGGCTTGGGTACCCTTTCTCCTGATGGGACATATTCGTTTGACGGAAGCCTCGGAGCCCGGCAGGGCAGTTCTCCCGAACTTGCCACCTATTTGCAGATTCTGGGCAGGCCGGAGGCCGACGGGATGGTCAAGATCGGCTTTAAGGGGCAATTGCCCCGACTTTTTTAACTAGTGCCTGTCCATAAATGGTCTTTTTGCCCGATAACTTCGTCGCTGCGGAGTCGGAAAGTGCTCACGTACCCAAGTACGCGAAGTTTATACCCTTTAGGGTGCTTTTCCGACATCCTTGCTTCTCGTTCTCGGACAAAAATCCTCATTCCTGGACAGACACTAACTATTGGAGAATATTTTGATGACGAAGGAAATTATACAAACAGTTAGTCGGGGCGTCGCGAAACGTTCCGGTCAAGGCGGTTTTACCCTTATCGAGATCATGGTGGTGGTGGTGATCCTAAGTATTCTGGCGGCCTTTGTGGTTCCGAAAATCATGGACCGGCCCGACCAGGCCCGGGCCGTTAAGGCGGAGCAGGATATCAGGTCCATCGAGAGTGCCCTGAAGCTCTATAAGCTGGACAGTTACGTGTATCCTTCCACCGATCAGGGCCTTGAGGCGTTGGTCAAGCGGCCCTCGGACGATCCGGAGCCCAAGAACTGGAAAGAGGGCGGTTATCTCGACCGGTTGCCGATCGATCCGTGGGGCAATGAATATCTCTATCTGAATCCCGGCGTGCACGGACCGATCGATATCTTTTCCCAGGGCGCCGACGGTCAACCGGGGGGCGAAGGGGCTAACGCCGATATCGGCAACTGGCGCGATGATAATTAGCGGCCGGCCGCGCTTTTCGGGAACGGCTGGTTTCAGTCTGATCGAAGTCCTGGTCGTTCTTGTAATTATCTCCATTCTCATCAGTTTCGCGACCCTCACCTTCGATTCCGAACAGGAGAAGCTTGCGGACGAGGCAAATCGGTTGAGCGCCCTGATGAAAATCGCCTCCGAGGAAGCGATTATGAATTCCCGGGAACAGCGGGTTATCTTCACGGCCGAAGGTTATTTATTCGAGAAGCTCGTTGACGGCGAATGGCGGGGATTCGAGGATGGCCTGTTCAGGCCCCGGAAACTGCCGGAGGATTTCAGCCTGGATGTCACTCTCGGCAACAAGGCGATTACCTTGGGCGCAGGTGACGATCAGGCCGGGAAGCGTGCCGCCGTCTTGTTTCTTTCCAGCGGGGAGGTGACTCCCTTCGAACTTTTTATCAGGGGCGTTACCGGTATCGAGATCGCGATCAGCAATCGCAGCGGCGTAATCGAGGTGGCTTCCGGCCGCTGAAATAATCGATCCCTCCCTCTATGATTTTCATTAGCCGGTAATGCCTTTCGGATCGGCGCCCTTCAGGTGTAACCATTCAGCAGCACCACATCTTCGGACGATCGGCCCGGCTTACGTACACGAGGTACGCGGCGCCGGTCCGCTTGTCCAAATCTGCACCACTGCTGAACGGTTACAGTCCGGCGGTTTTGGATACTTTGGCGACCGCCCCGGTGAACGGTTACCTTCAGGTCGCCGTCCCGGCCAGTTCATCCAGCTCGCGGGCGTATTTCTCGTAATCCCGGGAGCCCCGGGCCGAATAGTTAAGGTTCCTGAAGATCCCGGTCAGTCTGGTGAAAAAGTTGCGGGCCTCCTCCTTGTTCTCGAAACTGTAGTCATAATCGACGAGCCTTTTCAGGCGGAGAAAGTTTTCCTGCTGGCGTTCCGGGGAGGTGGAGACATCCACCTCGTCGAAGGCGTCCTGCTGGAGATAGACCATGTCCACGAAATAAGCTTTCTGGTAAATCACGAAATCCTCCAGGGAAATCCCCTCCTCGCCGGTGACCTGCATCATCCGTTGAATGGAGTCTCCCCGTTTCAGAAGCTCCAGGACCTCATAAACCATGTCGGTCCAGCCCTCGTGGAGATGCTCGTCCAGATAGGGCCGCAGCTGCTCCAGATAACGGGACCAGGAGATCAGGGGATCGATGGCCGGGTAGAAACGCTGGTAGGCCCGTTCCGAAGAGAGCCCCAGGAAGGCCTTGACCGTGGACAGGGTGGACTGGGTAACCGGTTCCTCAAAGTTGCCCCCGGCCGGGGAAACCGTGCCGATCATGGTCAGCGAGCCCACCGCCTGGTCTCCGGCCCGGATCACCCCGGCCCGCTCATAGACCTCCTTGATATTGGAATCGAGATAGGCCGGGTAGGCCTCCTCGCCGGGAATCTCCTCCAGGTTGCCGGAGGTCTCGCGCATGGCCTGGGCCCAGCGGGAGGTGGAGTCGGCCAGGAGCAGAGTTTCATGGCCCATCTGCCGGTAGTATTCGCCCAGGGTGATGCCGGTATAGATCGAGGCCTCCCGGGCCGCCACCGGCATCGAGGACGTATTGCAGATAATCACGGTCCGCTCCATCAGGGAGCCGCCGCCGCGGGGGTCTTCCATCCGGGAAAAGTCCTCGATCATCTCCACCACCTCCCCCGCCCTTTCTCCGCAGGCCACCACGATAACGATATCCGCCATGGAATAACGGGCGATCAAGCCCTGGACCACGGTCTTGCCGGCTCCGAAGGGTCCGGGAATGCAGGCCGTGCCGCCCCGGGCCACCGGGAAGAAGGTGTCGACGATCCGGATCGTCGAGAGCAGGGGTTCGGAAGGAAAGAGCCGCTCCGCCAACCCCTGGTAAAGGAGATATTCGGGCAGGGGCCGTCTTACCGGCCAGCGCTGCTGCAGGGTGATGAGCTGTTCCTCTCCGCTGCCGTGGCTGATTCTGGCAATCGGGTCCCGGACCGTGAAGCTGCCTCCCTGGATCCAGGTCACTTCCACCTCACCTTTGCGGGCAAAGGGAACCATGATCTTGTGGGTGTAGCGGCCTTCCTGGACCGTGCCCAGGACGCCGCCGGCCTTCAGGCGGCTGCCGGCCCGGACCGCGGGTACGAAAGACCATTTGTGCACGGTATCCAGGGGTTCGGCCTGGACTCCCCGGGGCAGAAAGAAACCGTGCTTTAAGGCCAGAACCTCAAGAGGGTTCTGGAGGCCATCGTAGATCTTGCCTAAAAGTCCCGGTCCCAGGGTGACTGAAAGCAGTTCGCCGGAGAGTTCCACCGGATCGCCGGCCTTGATGGCCGCGGTATCCTCGAAGACCTGCATGTCGGCCCGCTTGCCCCGAATCCGCAGGATCTCGCCCTTGAGGCGGGCCTGGTCCACATGGATGTAGGCGACTTCGTTTTTCATCAGGGCGCCGGAATCGAATTCCATGGTCACGATGTTGCCCTTGACCCCGACAACCCGGGCCTCAGTCGAAGAGTTCGGCATATTGCCCCATCACCTCCCGTGTAAGTTGGTTGAATCGTATTCCGCCCTTATCCCGGTCCTGTTTGATCCAGTTACTGAGCACGTCCCAGCGCACCAGATACAGCATGACCGCTTCAAAATCGAAATAATGGTGGTCGGCCAGTTTTCTCAGATAGTCCCAGATTACCGAAGTGACCAGGTGATGGGCCTCCATTACTTTATTTTCCACCAGGGCGAGCCGCAGCGGCTCCAGCCAGGGAAAACGCACCCCCAGCCCGAAGTTGGTGCGCTGCCAGTTCCGGACGATATGCTTCCCCCAGCTGCCGACCGGTTCAATCGGGGCAAGGTCGTGGCGGTGACGGCGGAGAGCGGCGACGATTATCCGGATATCCATGAGAGTGGTGACTATTTCCCGGGCCAGGGGATATTCGATATCGGCCATAATTTCCTCGTAAGCCACTGTCACTGCCCGGTCGGTGTGCTGATCAGGCCGGCGCTCCCAGCGGAGAAATCTTTCCAGCCGTGCAATTATCTCCCGATCCCGATCGGAAAGCATGTTGAGGCGGCTTTCCAGACGGGGCCGGTTGATGGGCAGCCCGGCCTGCTCAAAATCCATTGGCAGTGGCGGCAGGCTTGCGATCAGGGTGAAGTATTCGGAGCGATTACGCGGACGGGGCTGACTCACTGGATACTGCCCTCGATCAGGGCCCGGAAACGGGGGAGGAGATGGTCCAGCAGCAGCTCGGTGATCGCCTCATCGCTCAAGTCGATGCTGACCTCCTCGTCAACCAGTTTTATGGTAATGCCGCCTTTCTGCTCCTTGGAAGTATGGAGGGTGACCCCTTCCCGGAATTGCTTCTCGGCGGTGGCGAGCATGTACTGGCCGAGGCTGCCTTCCTTGACCTTTTCCGGATGGCGCCGCAGCTCTTCAAGGCCGACCACGTCCTCGGGCAAAATGATTTCCATCCTTTCCCGCTTTTTCTCCTCGGGCAGAGCGCGGCCCGCGATCTCCATGACGACCTGCTTTAGAAAATCCTCTTCATGGAAGGTTTTTTCAACCAGTTCACCGATCCGCTGGGCGAACTGGCGGCTCAGGGTGCCTTTCATATAGAGCATCGTATCACGGGCGGCGAGCTGGACCGCCTCCTGGGCGGATTTCCGGTAATGCTCCGCATCCTGGTGAGCCTTCTTGCGGATCGTCTCTCCTTCGGAATGGGCTTGGTCGACGATTTCCTTGGCCTTCTGATGGGCCTTGGCGACGATCTTCTCTCCCTCCCGGCGTCCTTCGGCCAGTCCCTTTTCGCGAAGGCGGTTGATCAACTCCTGGACTCCGGATGACATTTTAGGTTCGGCCATAATTTATACCTCGTAATCCGGTTACGGTAAGACCGCCGTTAAGCCGTGCTCTTTCCGTAATTACCCTTCTCAACCTCCAGCTCCTCCGGGAACCCCGGCGCTGATCACCAGTGCGAAGATGAAGGCGAATACGGCGAAGCCTTCGACAATCGCGGCCGGGGCCAGGGAAAGGCCGAATATTTCCGGCTTGGTCTTACTGACGTTAATGGCCGAGGCGCAGGCATCGCCCTGGCGCATTCCGCTCCAGAGCAGGGCCAGGCCGGCAAAAATGCCGATGCCGAATAGTCCCGGGCCGCTATCGATCGTCACCGGCCGGTTCAGGGAAAACATCACCACGATGCCGTAGATCGTCTGGGAAGAGGGCATGGCGGAGACCCCGATAAAGCGGCCGTAGCCGCCGTCAACATCGAGCAGAGCCCCGCAGGCCGCCTGACCCGCCTTGGCGCAGCCGATAATGCTGCCGATGGCGCCAAGGGCCATGGGGCTGTAAATCCCGATCCAGCCGAGGGTGATGATTATCGGTTCCATACTGTTTCTCCCTTTTTGCGAAATGGTCTGAATGGATATCCTTCCTCCGCCATACCCCAGTTGAAAAATTCGATGTAATTAAGCCGCAGGCCGTGGACCACCCCGCTCATCAAAGCGAGGAGGAAGTTCAGGCCATGGCCGAAG
>JBHEOZ010000014.1:0-3887 GCA_046260555.1 Desulfurivibrionaceae bacterium | reverse complement strand
CCGCCAGGGTTCCCATCCCGGCAATCTGCTCCGTCGCGCCGGAGGCCATCCCATTAAAAGTCGCGGCAAGCCTGGCGCTGGCCAGCCCCAGGGCAAAAATCCTGAGATAACTGAGGATATCACCGAAGGCCCGGGAAAGTCCGCTTAAGGCCAGCAATCCGTCCAGCATCCGGCCCAGGCGGTCCTTCCAGCCGGCCTGCCGCCAGGGTCGGTCGCTGCTGAAGAAAAGGACCAGCAGTAAGCCGCCCCCCATGAGTACCCCGCCGGGGGTCCAGCTCTTCAGACCTTCGAGCATCTCGGCCTGGACAAACCAGATATAGACGCCCCCGCCGATAATCCCGATCCAGCCCAGGGGGGGAAGCTTGAGGTCGTATCTGCCGGCATTGATAAAATTGACCGCGTGGGCCAGGAGAAGATGAACGGCGCCGATCAGGATAGACAGGGTCATCATCCGGTCCTGGTCGTTGGGGTCGAAGAGCTTAAGACTCCCCGGCAGGGAATCGGCAGGGGGAGTGTAACCGAAATAGTTGCCGGCCAGGACGCCGTAAGCGGTGGTGCCGGCCACCAGAAAGCCGAACAGGGCGCAGATTTCCGCGCCGGCGCACTTCAGTTTATGGCGGAAAATGAGCCAGAACAAACCCAGAAGCAGACCGTAACCGGCATCGGAGACGATCATCGCGAAGAAAATCACAAAGGAAAAAAGCACGATCAGGGACGGGTCCCAGACCCCGTAGCCGGGAGTGGTATAAAAGGTGACCAGTTTTTCACCGCTGCGAATCCCCGGCGGATTTTCCAGCAAAGTCGGCGGCTCCTCCTCTTCCGGGGGCGGCACGGCTTCAAGGAGCAATCCGTTAGCGTCGGTAAAGTTCCTTAGTTCGGCAAGGGACGATTCCGGAGCCCAGCCCTCTACCACGAAAAGTTCGCCGTCGTCATAGATTTCCTGTTCGGCCCGGTCGAGATTCTTCCGATTATCGGCGTCAGCCAGGATACGCGAGAACTGGCCGAGCCAGCGGGTCAGACCCACCCGGCGCCAATGCAGTTCGTCGAGTTCGACCTCTACCGCCTCCAGACGTTCCTGGAGCCGGGACAGGGAACGGTCCCCAGTGTGGGTCCGGGGAACCGGCATGTCCCGCGGTTCTTCCCGCGAGATCACCACTACATAGGAAAAGCGGTTGTCCCGGCAGACGCATTCGGCGGCGAGTTCAGCGGCATTCATGTCCGGCATCCGGTAGTGGGGTACAATGTAGAACCAGAAGCGGTAGCCGTCGGTTTCCTCAAGCGGCGGAAAGTCGAAATCCCCCCAGGGTTCAAGGGCCTTGATGTGCAGCGTCAGATGATCGCGTTCATCTTCCAGTTCGCGATTCCTCCGCTTGATTTCCAGGGCTTCCTCTTCGACTTTCCGGGGGGTGAACTTTTTCGGATCGTAAGACTGGCGGCGCTTTTCCGGGCAGTTTTCCAGATAGCGGAAGGCCGCATGGGTTTCCGCCGAGATGCCGGGGGCGAAAGCAGCCTTTTCCACATCCTGGTAAGTGATAAGATGAATCATCCCCAGGGATTGCAGTCCCTCCAGAATCTCGAGCTTCTGACCGGTCATGCCGTATATGGTGAGGCGGGCCATGGGTAAAATCGCCATCAGTACCCCTCCGCCCGGCGTTTGGCCTTGGCAATCTTGGAGCGCACCACTCCCGACCGTTCGGCATCGCCCAAGGCAATCCGGATGGTCCGGATATTCCGGCCGGTTTCCGGAATAAGGATCTTGTCGAAAAGATTCACCCTCTTGGTCATGGTTCTAAGCGCCTCCTCCAGGAGGCGAAGACGCTCTTCCCGGACCTGGAGGCTGAGGCGGAGCTTGACCATATCGCGCAAGGCGGCGATCAGGGCATCCATCCAGACCGGCCGGGCCAGCATCGAGTATTCTCCGGTGGTAATCCGCATATCCTCCAAGACCGGAAGTTTGATCCCCAAGAGATTCTGTTCGCCCAGCTTGACCTCCTCCAGCTTCACCAGACCGGAGGCCTCGATATCTTCATTGCCGAACAGGGCAATCCAGTCGCCGGTCCTTTTTTCCAGGCGGTCAATGGCCTCCCGGGTCTCGTCCCGCTCACGCCGCGCCCTTCTGATTTCGAAGAGGAACTGCTGGCGCTTCAAATCCAGGGAGGGCAGATACTGCTGGTAGAGCCGGATCTTGTCCTGTTCCGCCTTGAGCGCCGTTTTATTCAGAGTTACTCGGGCCATTCGCCTTGGGACTCCTGTCGTTTGGCAGAGGAAGCGGATTTTTTTGGCCCGGGAAAATATTTGTCGATCAGCCACCGCTTCATGAGAAGTTCTTCCAGGTCGAAACATTCGGCCAGGGTCCGCCAGGACAGGTCCAGGGCATCGTTAAGGTGCATGGATACCTCGAACTCCATAAAGCGCTGCCGGAAAAGTCTGCCGAAGTGCAAGAGTTTATGGTCATGGGGGGAGAGGTCAAAAGCCATGGCCTCCTTTTTTTCCGCCTCACGGGCCTTGGAATAAAAACGGATCATGGTGTTCATGACTTGGGCGTGATCTTCCCGGGTCTCCTTGCCGATGACCTGCTGCTTCAGACGGGAAAGGGAGCCGAAGGGATCGATGGCCCGGTCATGCAGGTAAAACTGGCCCTCGGTGATATAGCCGGTATTGTCGGGGACCGGATGGGTGACGTCGTTGCCCGGCATGGTGGTGACCGTGAGAATGGTTACCGAGCCGGCCCCTTTGTAGTCGCAGGCCCTTTCATAGCGCTGGGCCAGCCTGGAGTAGAGGTCGCCGAGATAGCCGCGGTTGGAGGGAATCCTTTCCATGGCGATGCCGATCTCTTTCATGGCATCGGCAAAAGCGGTCATGTCGGTCATCAGGACGAGCACCCGTTTGCCCTCCTCCACAGCGAAGCGCTCGGCAACCTTCAGGGCCATGTCCGGTACCAGGAGGCGCTCAACAATCGGGTCCGAGGCCAGATTGACGTACATCACCGTCCGGGCGAAGTTGCCCTCCTCCTCGAACTTGGTGCGGAAGAAGTGGTAGTCGTCGAAGATCAGGCCGAGACCGGCAAAGACGATGATATCGGCGTCGGCCTGGATGGCGATCCGGGCCAGAAGCTGGTTATAGGGCTCGCCGGCCACCGAGAAGATCGGAATCTTCTGGCTCTCGACCAGGCAATTGAAGAGGTCGATCATCGGCACCCCGGTGTGGATCATCTTATGCGGCATGACCCGGGTCATGGGATTAACCGATGGTCCGCCGATGATAATCCGCGGCTCACCGTCGAGATCGGGGCCGCGGTCCATGGTTTCTCCGGAGCCCCGGAAGACCCGGCCCAGTATATTGGCGGAGTAGATCACCTGCATGGGGTGACCCAGGAAACGGACGGTGGCGGCGGTGGAGAGACCGCGGCCACCGGCAAATATCTGCAGCGAGACGATGTCGTCCTTGATTTCCACAACCTGGGAGAGCGATGATTCTCCATCCCGGTTTTCGATAACGGCCAGATCCTCGTAGCCCACGTTTCGGGCCCGGACCTTGACCAGGTCGCCGACGATCTCCAGAATATTGGTATGACGTTGGAGGCTTTCCATGGTTGATGGCTGTAGCCGCTTGGGGGTGAGGGTTCGTTGAATGGCTGTTTTCTTACATCAGGGTATCAGGACTGATTCTCTAGGGTCAACTGGAATTTGGCTAAGGTGGCCGCTCCGGCTTTTCGTGACGATTCCGAAAGTGCATTCGGGTTGAGGACGCCATCATAAAGCTGAGTTGAGCAGCTTGTCTGCTTTTATGCCTATAGGGTGCAAACGAAACTTATGTCCTGTGGGTCACTGCTGTCCCAACGTTTAATCTATGGCTTGTGTCAACCAGTTGACTTTTCGTAATAATAT
>JBHEOZ010000139.1:3246-5681 GCA_046260555.1 Desulfurivibrionaceae bacterium | reverse complement strand
ACCATGGAGGAAGCCGATGACTGCCGCTCCCGACAAGATCCTGGTGGTCGAAGACGATGCCGCCTTACGCCAACTTATTGAGGAGGAAATTCGCGATTCAGGCCTGAAGGTGCGTAGTGCCGCCGATGCCGATTCAGCCCTCAACCTTATTCACCGCTGGACTCCGGACCTGGTGATCAGCGACCTGCGCCTGCCCGGTCCTGACGGCCTGTGGCTTCTTTCCCGGGTGCGTGAAAGCGAATTGCCGCCGAGTTTCATTATCATGACCGCCTTCGGCACCGTCCCCCAGGCGGTGGAAGCCCTCAAACAGGGGGCCGACGACTTTCTCACCAAACCTCTCGATCTGGATCACCTCTTGCTTTGCGTCCGCCGCACCCTGGAGACCCGCCGCCTGCGCAAGGACGTATTGCATTATCGCCAGGTTCTCGGCAGCAGTGACTTCCATGGCATTTCAGGTCGATGCTCGTATCATTGCCGCCACCAACCGCGATCTTTAGGAAGATGTCAAATCCGGCAAATTCCGTGAGGATCTCTATTTCCGCCTGGAAACATTCAATCTGCATGTTCCCCCCCTGCGCGAACGGGGCGACGATCTTGAACTGCTGACCGCCCGATTTCTGGATCTGTTTGGCGCGCAGATGAGCGGCAAGAATAAAGGTATCTCCCAGAGAGCACTTGACCTGCTGCACGCCTACCCCTTTCCGGGCAACGTCAGAGAGCTGCGCAACGCCATGGAGCGGGCCATGGCCTTTTGTACCACCACTGAAATCACCCCGGCGTGCCTGCCCGAAAGAATTCGCAAGGCCAAGACCAGGCCCCACCCGGGAGGCGCCCCTCACTTTGCCGAACTGACAGGGGAAGATCCCCTTCCCACCCTGGAGGAGATGGCTAATCGCTATACCTCTTTCGTGCTGGAGCGCCTGGACGGCAACAAGCGCCAAGCCGCACGCCTTCTCGACATCAGCCGGGCCACGCTCTATCGTCGGCTGGGAATCAATGGCGAAAAGAGCTCCTGAAAATATTTTTCAATTCCCGATATAAACTCAAATGAACTTTTTAAACGGGCTGTTTAGGAAGGCAGGGCAGCCGATCCAGGCGAAAAAAAATCCTCGTTTGGGAGTTGGCGCTAAAGAGCGGGAATGTGATAATCTTGAGATAAGTTCTGATTCGCAGTTGCGATTGGATTAGTTAGTGCCTGTCCATAAATGGTCTTTTTGCCCGATAACTTCGTTGCCGCGGAGTCGGAAAGTGCTCACGTACCCGAGTACGCGAAGTTTATGCCCTTTAGGGTGCTTTTCTGACATCCTTGCTTCTCGTTCTCGGACAAAAATCCTCATTTCTGGACAGACACTAGTGAACCCTGTTTTTCAACATTGAAGGAGGCTCAGATGAATTGCTATAAATGGATAATCACGCTAATGGTTTTTACCATTTTTTGCCTTCCGCCCCTGTTTGCAAACAGTGTCAGAGCGGCGGAAGAGAGCGCGGGCGGTGAGGAAAAACGGGTGGTCGCCGAGGTTGGTGATGATGGGGTCCAGCGGGTGGAGGTCGTCGGCGGTGAATATTACTTTGAGCCGAACCACATCGTGGTGCGGGTGCATAAACCCGTTGAACTTCTGGTCCGGAAGAGCGGGGGCATGATCCCCCATAATATCATCGTAAAGGCCCCGGAAGCCGGGATTGATTTCAATGTCGGCATGGAAGGTGAGTTCAAGCCGATCCGCTTCACCCCGACCAAAACGGGCGAGTACGAAATGTACTGCGACAAGTCCTTCCTCTGGTTTGAAAACCATCGGGAAAAGGGCATGAAAGGGACAATCGAAGTAGTGGAATAATAGAGGTGGCGCCATGGATTATCCGTTAATAGGCAAGGAACTTCTGCCCCCGCTCCGACTGGCCCACGGCCTTTTTAATATTGCGGTCGCGCTGATGTTCTTCTATACGGCCCGCTTCGGCCTGAAGATCCGGCGGGCTCGGCGCCAGGGGGCGGCGCGGCCGGCCGCCGTGATCAGACGCCACCGCAAACTGGGTCCGATTCTAGCCGTTCTCGGCTTTCTGGGCTATCTGGTTGGGCTTACCCTGGTTCTGCTCGACAGCGGTAATATCCTGCAATATCCGGCCCATCTGTCAGTTGGGACTATTATTGTCGCTCTGCTGCTCACCACCTTTCTGGTTTCCCGGAAGATTAGCGGTACCGAAGCAAGTCCCTTTCGCCGGGTTCATTTTCTGCTCGGACTTGCCATCCTTTCGCTCTATGTGGTCCAGGTTTTTCTCGGTCTCGGGGTGTTGCTCTGAATTAAAGCAAGGTATAAGTGATCGTCCCGACCACGAAGCCGGTGAGACCAAAGGCGATGAGGGCCAAAAGCCCGTCATCGGAAATCAGCGAGAGGCCAAAAAAAGCAAGAAAGACACCGGCGGTAGAGGCGGAAAAGGGG
>JBHEOZ010000139.1:0-3173 GCA_046260555.1 Desulfurivibrionaceae bacterium | reverse complement strand
ACGGTCAGCCGCGGCTCTAAAAAACGATCGATGAAGCCGGCAACAGGGCGCAGCCATTTGAGCGACTTATTCAACCTGGTTCGAGTCATCGAGCGCTTGAGCAGCCAGTCCGGCAGCCAAAAATAATTCCGGCCGAAAAGCAGCTGCAAGGCGACCAACAGCAGGAATACTCCCATAGTCGTCGGCATGCCAGGGATTCCACTCAGGGGCGAAAACAGGATAATGCCGATCAGGAGCAATAATGGTCCGAACGATCTGCTGCCGATGACTTTGATAATATTGCCCACCGTGATCTTATCCTGACCATAAGCGGCATAGCCGATCAGCGCGAGCAGTTGTTTCAGTTTGGTGAATCTTCGAGGCATATTCAGGCCAAAAGTCAAATCCGTTCAGAAGCCGCGACTTCTTTAATCCGGTGTCGTAAGAAAATCCGGGGATGGCCCCCAAGGCAGCTCAATTGTTGCGGCGGCGGAGGCCCATGCTCATCCTGGGAAAACGTTGGCTGGTTTCAGGTTGGCCGGAGGCAGGAAACTCCATCCAGCCCAGAGCCGGCCAAATGATCAGAACGCCAGACGCAAACCTCCCATAAAAAACAATTCCTCGCTGTCGTCCCCGGCGGCTTCGGCGATATTATCGGTTTCGCCGACGAGGAATTGGTAGCGGATCCCGAGGTAAGGGGCGAATTCCCGTTTGATCTCATAGCGGAGGCGCAGATCGAGGTTGGCATTGGTCATCCCGCTTCCGAGATCGCGCTCGGGAATGTCCTGGGCGGAAAAGCCCATCGCGACGAGGGGTTGCAGAACCACTCTCTGGGTGATTCTGAGATCGTATTCGGCTTCGAACTCCAGGGTGACGTCGGAGTATTCGGAGATATAAATCGAGGTGTCGATTTCGAACTTGTAGGGCGCCATGCCCTGCAAGGCAAGTACCGCCGACCAGCGGTCATCGTAGTCGTCGCTGTTCCACTCGTTGGCGTACCGGGCGCCGATCTGGAAGTTCCAGAAGGGGTCGATCAGTCGCGCGTAGAGCAGATCGGTTTCCGACTCTCCCTCATCTGAACCCTCGAATACCGCTTCGCCCTCGTTTTTCCACCAGAACCTGTTTAAATCGCCGCCTACCCACCCCTGGGCCTCCCAGCCCAGATGGTCGGGGGTATCATCGCCGCCGGCCCGGTACTCAAGCTGTTCGATGAATGTAAAGGCATAGATCCGGTCATCCGGGACCGGATCGGGAAAATGCGCCGGCGGCGGACCCGCCGAATAATCGAGCACTTCATCCAGAGTCATACCCACGGGCAGCGGCGGCGTTTCGAGCTCCGGAGGCGGCCCGCCCCGGTGACCCATTGCCGATTCCTGATGGGAGGGGCGATCCGCCGTGGTCGGCGGGTCCGCCTGGGCTCGGGCCGCGGCCGGGGCGCTCAGCAGGATAGTTATGGCGATCATCGTCAAACATCGGTTATCGGTCAACATCGATCGGGCCTCCTTCCAGGGAGCGGACCACCGCGACGGTGCGGAACATCCCTGCCTCCATGTGGTAGAGGAGATGGCAGTGGAAGGCCCATTGTCCCGGCGCGTCGGCGGTGATATCCACCGTGAGCAGTTCGGCCGGCTGAACATTGACCGTATGCTTGCGCGGGTTGTCGTCGAGATTGCCTCCGGCATACAGGTCCATCCACATGCCGTGCAGATGGATCGGATGACTCATCATGGTGTCGTTGATCATGTTGATCCGGAGCCGCTCGCCGTACTCGAAGCGGATCATATCCGACTCCGACCATTTTTTGCCGTCGAAGCCCCAGAGGAATTTATGCATATTGCCGGTCAGGTGCAGATCGAACTGTCGGGTCGGCGGCCGGCGGCTATGGGGGCGGTCCAGGGCGCGAAGCTGGCCGTAGGTCAGGACCCGCCAGCCGTCTTCGCCCAGTCCCGCCCCGGGATAATCCAGGCGGCGGTAAGCGTTTTGGGCCATGGTTATGCTGCCCGCTCCGTGTTCGTCCGGTCCGTGTTTGATCCGATCGGGCAGATTCTCCGTGGGTAGTTCCCCTTCGGCATGGGAGGCCATCCGTTCCATCCGGTGTTGATTGTCCATGGCCATTTCCCCGTGCATATCGCCCTGGCCGTTATCTTCCATATCTGCCATCCCTTTCATACCGGCATGCATCATGCCCATATCGGCCATGGTCAGCATCGGCCGGCGGCGCCGGCCGGGCACGGCGGCGGCCATTCCCATGCGCGGGGCGAGGGTGGCCCGGGCGTAACCGCTGCGGTCCATGGTTTCGGCGAACAGCGTGTAAGCCCGGTCATCAGGTAAGGCGACCACTACGTCATAGGTCTCGGCGACCGCGATTCGAAGCTCGTCGGTCTCCACCGGTTTGATATTCTGCCCGTCGGCCTGCACCACCGTCATCGGCAGGCCCGGGATGCGAATATCGAAGAAGGTCATGGTCGAGGCGTTGACGATCCGCAGCCGGACCCGACGGCCCGATTCGGCGAGAAAAGTCGGATTTTCGTGGGCCGCCTTGCCGTTTATCAAGTAGGTATAGGTCGCGCCGGTGATGTCGGCGATATCGGTCGGGTCCATGCGCATCCGATCCCAGTTGAGCCGCATGTTGATCACTTCACCAAGGGTCATGCCGGTGGCCTTCATCTGCCGGTCGAGATTGGCCAGGGTCGGACGCTGGAAGTTGTAGTAGCCCTCCATGGTCTTGAGTTTCCACAGGACGCGATGGGGGTTTTCGAAGGTCCAGTCCGAGAGGACGACGGTGTGCTCGACGTCGTAGTCGACCGGATCGGATTCAGCCGGATCGATGATAATCTGGCCGTAGTGGCCGAGTTGTTCCTGGAGGCCGGTATGGCTGTGATACCAGTAAGTGCCGTTCTGCCGCACCGGGTAACGATAGGTGAAGGTTTCACCGGCGGGGATGCCGGGAAAGCTGATCCCCGGCACCCCGTCCATATTGAAAGGCAGGAGGATGCCGTGCCAGTGAATCGAAGTCGATTCGGACAGGCGGTTATGGACGCGGATCAGCGCTTCACCCCCTTCCCGCATGCGGATCACCGGGCCGGGAAAGGAGCCGTTGATCGCGATGGCGCGGCCGGGTCTGCCTCCGACCAGCAAGTCGCGTTTTTCCAGGTAGAGGTCGATACCGCCGGCGGCGGTGGCGTTAATTTCGC
>JBHEOZ010000138.1:435-5681 GCA_046260555.1 Desulfurivibrionaceae bacterium | reverse complement strand
CTGCTACAGCCCGCTAACGTCAGTCCCATGGAAGTCACCAGTAAGCCGGTGACCAGTATGGAACCGATTTTTTTTGGTTTGGAATCGCCTGAGATCATCAAAATTTCCTCCTTTAGTAGTTGAAACATTATTTTTTAGCTCCGTGCTTTCGGATGGGAATGATAATAGAAGCCTATTGTTAATGGAGTATTAAGACTTGGTCACTTCATGGTTAAAATAAAATTAGCATCATGTTGAACCTGGTAGTTTCGTTTTAAACTATTGAAATTAGGTTTTGGTTGGCTGGAAACTTCTGGGTGCCGATAATGATTAATGACGAATGGGCCAGGACCTCGGGGGGTAAACTGGTTCGTCAACAAACATGACATCGAGGTCCAGCTGACCTATCGGATGGGCGAGAACCTGAAAGGCGTGATCGACAACGATGAAGATGAACTCTTTGTTCAGACTCAGTATGTTTTTTAGAGCAGTGGACTGAATTGTCCTTAATTGACGCGGGAACCGCCGGAGAAAATGCTTCGGCGGTTTTTTCGTTTTAGACAGGCAGGCCCTGGCGTTGCCGCGTCGGATTGCATCCAGGGAGCTTAGGGGCAGGTCTTGGAATGCCGGTTTTTTAAGTCAACATATTGCCAACACATATTTCCAAAACATATTGATCCACTGATAGTGATCAGACTGGCACAGCGGCGATCGGATGCCGAAGATTGAACCGGTAAAGTCTCAGCAGGGGGCAATTCCCGCGGAATGGCGGTGAACGAAGGAAAACGCCCTGACTTGGATTAGGCTGTTTTTATTTGTGAAATGGTTTATTCTGGTGCTTCAAATTATCCGGATTGGTGAATATTTTGAAGAAACTCCATCTGCTCAAGACGCTCCTCGCCCTGGCGGCGGTCATTGCCGCCCTTTCGGCCTCCCCCGCCTTCGGCCAGGCCGAAGTGCCGGTCGGGGAGAAGCTTTTCACCTTCGCGACCCCCCATTTCCGGATCACCTACCAGGAACCCCTGGCCGATTCCGCCCCTCTGATCGGGGGCTATGCCGAGGAGGCCTACGCGGCTCTGAGCGAAATTTTCGCCTGGCGCCCCGCCGGGAAGATCGATATCCTCTTCGTCGATTCACTCGATTCCCACAACGGCTGGGCCACCGCGATTCCACACAACAGGGTGCTGATCCAGGCGGCCGGTTCCGAGCCGGGATCGAGCATCTATCTGCCGGGGGATTACCTCCGGCGCACGGTCTTCCATGAGCTCAGCCATGTGTTCACCATGGACATGCGCTTCGGCTACAACCGGGTTCTTTCCTCGATCTTCGGCAAGGTGGCGCCGTTCGGCGATCCCCTCTCGGCTCTCCTTTTCCTCTTCACCACCTCGCCGGCTGCCCTTGCCCCCTCCTGGTATCTGGAGGGGCAGGCGATCTGGGCCGAGACCGAATTCGCCCCTCCCGGCCGGGGCGGCTCCACCCTGGTCGAGATGATTTTCCGGACCGCGGTCCGGGACGACAACCTCCTGCCCTATGCCAAATGGTATCTGGAAATCCCCCATTGGCCTTATGGGCTTGGCGCCTACCTGTACGGAATGCGTTTGATTCAGCATGTCGAAGCGACCGAGATCGGGGAGAATCCGACCGGTAACTTAAACGGGGAGATCGCCCGCGGATTTCTGTTCGCCAACAGCCGCGCGGCCCGGCGGGCCACCGGCCGTTCCTTTCCGGTTCTGGCCGAGGAAACCCTGGCCCTGGAAAGGGTTTATCAGAAAAAGCGTCTCGACCGCTTGCGGAGCCGGCCCGTTACGCCCGCCCCCCGCCTGACCCCGAAAGGAATGGCGGTGGGGCAGTCCGTGGTCTTCGGTGATCGCGTCTATTTTCTCGCCGATACCGAAGAAGAGGTCGGACGCCTCTATGTCTACGACCCGGCCACCGGGGAGGTGAGGCGCACCACCTCGGCCCAGAGCACCTCGCCTTTTGGAAGCCTGGCCGTCTCCCGCGATAGCGGCACGATCCTTTATACCCGGCTCAATGTCGAGGAATTCGAAAATTTCTGGTATGAGATCCGCCGTTACGAGCCCCGGACCGGCAAGGACCGGCTGGTGAGCGAGGAGGGCCGGTACCGGGCGGTCGATCCCTCCCCGGACGGAAGACGGCTCGTCGCCGTCAGTCAGCGGCAGGGCAAATCGCTCTTGCTGGAACTGAGCCTGGATCTGAAGGGCAGTGTAGCCAGCGAGAGGACCCTCCTGACCCTGCCCTTCCAGGCCGAGATCGCTTCTCCCCGCTATGCGCCGAACGGCTCCCGGATAGCCTACGTCAGGGCGGACGAGGCGGGTTTCCGGCTTCAAATTTACGACCCGACGACCGGGGCTGAACGAACCCTGTTTGCCTCTCCTTCCCAGATCATCGGACCGGCCTGGCATCCCGGGGGGCGGACTTTGCTCTTCAGCAGCGATTTGAACGGGGTCTTCAACCTCTATGAAGTGGATGCGGCGGGTAACGGGTCTCCCGTCCCTCTTACCAATGTGACCGGTGGCCTCTTTTTCCCGGTCTTCACCGAGGATGGCCGCCGGATCGTCGCCACCGGTTACGACGGCTTCGGGCCATATTTAAGCGAAATCCCCTATGAAAAGCCGATAGCGGGGCCTCTTCCCGTTATCTCTCCGATAAGGGAGGATGAAAGGGACGACTGGCTGCAAGAACTGAAGGCGGAGAGTGCAGCCGCCGCCGGGCAGGCGGTGGCCGAGCTGGCTCCGCCCCGCCCCTACAACTCTTTTGCCCATCTCCGCTTCGATTACTGGTCCCCCTGGCTTACCGCCAGCTCGGAAGGGCTTCAGGGCGGGGTAGGCGCCTCTTTTTCCGATCCCGCCGGCTTCCATGACCTGAAAATCCTTGCCGGCCTGGAATCGGCATACGAAACCCCGCTGGGCTCGCTCCTCTATACCTATCGGGGACTGCTGCCGACCCTGCGCCTTTATGCATCGGCCGATCAGGATTATTTCCCCGACCTGCTGCATGAAGCGGGGACATTGCGGCGGTTCGATCATGGCGAGGAGGTGGAGCGCTACGGGGTCGTCCTAGAATTTCCCTTACAGAGTCTGGAGCGCAGCCTCAGCATCGAGACCGGTTACGAGTACAAGGAGCGCCGCTTTATCGATCAGGTGGAGGAAGACTACCGGGGCTTCACCCTTTCGCTACCGCCCTCCGAGGCCGACGAGGGGCTGGTGTGGACGCGGCTGAACTATTTCGACGGCAAGGTCTTCGGGCGGAGCAATTCCGTCGAGAATGGCCGCCTGGTCTCCTTGGCCGGGGAATGGTCCAGGCGGGATCTGGGCGGGGAGCTTGATCGATCCCGCTATCTCGGAACCTGGAACGAATATCTGCCGGTGCCGGGGCTGAAGAACCATGTCTTCAAGATCGCCGCCGCCTATGGTTTAAGCGAGGGGGACCGGATCGCCCAGGGGAGTTTCGGCCTGGGAGGATTTGCGAATCCGGTGGCGCAACTGACCCCGGGTATTCCCGATACCCTGACTCTGCGGGGCTATTCGACTAACTTCCGGATCGGCGATGAGGCGGCGACCGCCGCGGCCGCCTATCGTTTCCCGATCTGGGCCATCTCCCGGGGCAAAGAAGGAATCTTCCCCTTTTATTCCCGGCAGCTCTTCGCCGAAATTTTCTACGAGGGCGGGCGCACCTGGCTTCCCCGGCAAAGTGGCGGTGACGGCGATTGGCTCGACGCCGCCGGGGCGGAGCTTAATTTCGCCGTGACCATGCTGCGTTACCTGGCCATCGCCCCCGGGATCGGCGCGGTCTATGCCCCGGACCGGGAGGAAGAAGATGAGTTGCAGGTCTATCTGACTGTCAAGGGCTGGGTCAACTTTTGACCGCCGTGGGGCAGTGACTCGATGGGAACAGGCGTTACGGCCGGTTTTGACATTTGCGAAATATCTCTGCTGTCGGGCAGATCTTTGTCGGTGTCGCAAAAAGTTAAAAAACCTTCGACAGGCTCAGGGTGAGCGGAATAACTTATGATTTAACGTTTGTGCTGAGCTTGTCGAAGGGTTACCACTTTTCGCGAAGTCATCAATCTTAGGATCAAGAATCGAATCGCCGGGAATAGTTGCTGCAAGGTGTTACCCGGACTTGGTTCCGGAAAGTGGACTTAAGCGGGGCAGGCTGCCGGGATGTCAAGAATAAGCTGACATTGCATTGCGGGCGGCCTGCCCCGTAAGTTTTTCATTCGTGTATGAGGATTGTCAGGCGGCTGCTTCCTTGGGATTGGCGCCATAGGCGTTCTGCCCGGGCTTGCTGTCTTGAACCATAAAGACAAGCAGCACGATCAAACCAATCAGCGGGATAAGGCTGATCAGCAGCCACCAGCCGCTGTGACTGGTGTCATGGAGCCGCCGCACTGAGACGGCAAGCCCGGGAATGAACACGGCCAGGCCGTAGAGCATGGCGATCATGCCGGTTAGCGAAGGGAACCGGGGCAAGCATTTGCAATTTTATTGCTTCAGGCCTTTTTAACGATCCTGATTGCAAACAACAGCACCACGGCGCCGACCGTGGCCATAACTAAAGAGCCGATCAGGCCGCCGGCGGTTATTCCCAGCCAGCTGAATAAAAAACCGCCCAAGAGGGCGCCGATAATGCCCACGACCATGTTGCCGATAATCCCGAAGCCCTGGCCTTTGGTGATGAGGCCGGCCAGCCAGCCGGCGACGGCGCCGATTGCTAAAAAGATAAGCAGGTTCTCGATTTCCATGCTGCCTCCTATTTGTTATTTTTTAAGAAAAAGGAATAGCCCGGCCACAAAGCCGGCCGCCCCGCCGATGTAGAGAAGCATTACCTTGTCGGTTGCCGAACCGGTAACGGTCTGGGTTATCTGGGAGCCGAGCGAGCCGGACAACTGCTCTCCCCAGATCGCCAGGCCAATGCCGATGACCATCAGGACGATCCCGGCGGTTTTCCGTGTGGAAGCTGAACTTTTTCCCATATTATCCTCCGGGAATTAAGATGTGCCGCAATGCCGGGAATTCCCGGGGCGGATTCCATAATCATGGGAATCCGCGGTAAATCCGGGGAAGCCGGACTCTCCTGCCTAAAACATCCAGGGAGTATTAATACCACGAATGGCGGCATCGGGCATAATATTTTTGCCGGAATGGTTTACCGGTTTGGATATGGTGGGCGGTGGCAAGGATCGGAGATTTGCACAGGGTGCAATCGGCAAGGGGCTTGGCGGCAAAATGCGGTAAAGGGGCGGG
>JBHEOZ010000138.1:0-353 GCA_046260555.1 Desulfurivibrionaceae bacterium | reverse complement strand
CCGTCGGCTCTGGTGGAGGGTGACCGAGAAGCGCAGGCGGGCGGTGCCTTCCGGAACGGTGGGCGGGCGGACCGGGGTGACGAAGATCGAGTTTGCGCGCAGCTCCGCGGCGATTTTTACAGCCAGGCGGCTGTCGCCGACCATTACCGGGACGATCTGGGAGGGGCCGGGTTTGCCGGGCAGGCCGGCCGCGACCAGGGCTTTTTTGAAATAAGCGGCGTTGTCGAGCAGCTCCTTGCGGCGCTCGGGCTCCCCGGCGAGCAGTTCGATCGCTTTAAGGGACGCCGCGATCACCGCCGGGGGCAGGCCGGTCGCGTAAATGAAGCTGCGAGCCCGGTTGATCAGGTAATTTT
>JBHEOZ010000137.1:0-5756 GCA_046260555.1 Desulfurivibrionaceae bacterium | reverse complement strand
GACGTATTCCTCGTCAACCTTGTAAACATAAACATCGGGCAGAATATAATGGGATTCCTCGTCGGCAAACTGGCGGCCAGGGAAGGGGTCAAGGTTCATGATGATCTTTAAAGCGGACTGCACCTCATCGTGGGAGCAACCGGTGGCCTTGGCGATCCCGCCGTAATTTCTTTTTTCCATCAGAGAGAGATGGTCTCTGACGATACGGGCGGCCAGGGATCTCCCCAGTTCAAGGTAGTTCAGCTGGAGAAGAAGACATTCCCGGACCGATCTCGCCCCGATGCCGGGCGGGTCCATGGCCTGGATGGCGAAGACCATCTCCTCCGCTTTCTCAACATTTACGCCGGTGGCTTCGGCAATAGTCTCTGCGTCGACCCGCAGAAAGCCGTCCCGGTCGAGGTTGCCGATGATGTACTCGCCGATCCCTTTTTCTTCATCGCTCAAGGGAGATAGGCTAAGCTGCCAGTGCAGGTGGGACTGGAGATTTGGCTTTTTGGAGAGGATGTCAAGGCGCGAGGGCAGGTCGGGGTCGTTACTCGGCTTGAAGGAGGGCAGCGGTTCGTACTCGTTGGCGTAATCCTGCCAGTTGATTTCCTGGAGGGAGGAGGTCGACTCCATTTGAACTTCAGCGGTCCGCTCGGAAGTTTCGGGACCGATGCCGGTATCCTCCCGGTCGGAGTCGAGTTTCCTGCTGTCCCTTTCCTCCGGTTCGTCGTTGCCCGCCAGCTCCTCAAGAACGGGATTCTGTTCGATTTCCTGCTGAATGGCATCGACAAGTTCCAGCCTCGATAACTGCAGGAGCTTGATCGCTTGCTGCAACTGGGGGGTCATGACCAGTTGCTGGCTCAGTTTTAGCTGTTGTCTTAATTCTAGGACCATGGGTTGGTATATTTTTTCACAAGCACATAATTATCTCTGCCTGCTATCCCGAAACAATGGTTACATTCTGAAATTTTCACCGAGATAGATTCGGCGCGCCTCTTTACTGCTAATAATCTCTTCGGCCGGACCTGTCGTCAATATTTTGCCGTTGCTGACGATATAGGCATTGTCGCAGACCGCCAGGGTTTCCCGGACATTGTGGTCCGAGATCAGGATGCCCAGCCCTTTTGCCTTGAGATCCAGAATTATCTGTTGGAGGTCGGCCACCGCCAGGGGGTCTATGCCGGCAAAGGGCTCGTCCAGCAGAATAAAACGGGGGTTGGTCGCCAGAGCCCGCATGATCTCGACCCGGCGCCGCTCGCCCCCGGAGAGGGAGTGGGCCTGGTGGTCGGCCAGATAGCCGATCTTCAGCTCGCTGAACAGCTCATTGATCCTCTCTTTAATCTTTTTGCGCGATAAGCCCAGGGGTTCCAGGATAATTCTGACATTTTCCTCCACGGTCAGTTTCTTGAAAACCGATGAGTCCTGGGCCAGGTAGGAGATGCCCTTCCTGGCCCGTTTATGGATGGGCAGGGTCGTGATATTCTCTCCGTCAAGAATGACCTGGCCCCGGTCCGGTCTGATAAAACCGGCGATCATGTAAAAGGAGGTGGTTTTGCCGGCGCCGTTGGGGCCCAGCATCCCGACAATCCGGCCGGTTTCCACATTAATGCTGATGCCGTCGACAACCCGCCGCTTCAAATACTGCTTGGCTATATCTATGGTCTGCAGGACTGACACTTTAGTTTCCAGGCTCCGGGGCTTCTTCGGTTTCGGATGATTCAGGGTAGAAAAAAGCCTTTACCCGCTCGCCTTCTTGTTTATCCCGGGCCTCAACGACACTTTTCCCCTCATCCAGATAGAGAACCACCCGGTCGCCGGTGACCATGTTGCTGTTCTGCCGGACTTCGGTATTTCCGGTGAGGATAACCTGGCGTCCTTCGGTCTGGTAGTCCATCCGGTCACCGGAGGCGTGCCAGTCCTCCTTGTCTATCTTGACATTGCCGGTGGCCTGCAAGCTTTCGATGCTTTGGCCTGCCTGCAAGCCGGGGGCGGAGTCGCCGGGAGCTCGGCGGTAATGGACGGTCATCATGTCGGCCCGGATGGTCATCCCGGCCTGAACGGCTTCAACGTTGCCGGCAAAGGTCACCGACGCCGTGCGCTGATCCGCCTCCATCCGGTCGGCCTCGATATGAATAGGTTCGGCGGCCGCGCTGGTGTCTGCCGGGGCCGCTTGGACCGACGGAATTATTCCCCATATCGCGATGATCGCTGGCAAAACGATCCTGGAAAGTCTGGACACAATGCTCTCCTTTGAAAATACTCATTAAAATAGACAAAAGAACCTAAAAGTTCTTAACTTAATTTACTTCTTCACCCGTGAATTGTAAAGGCGGGGAGTTGCTTAAGGGCCCGAAGCCCGGATATTCCCCGCGCTGGCCGCGGCCGGACCAGGAAGAAATGCTGTTTGCCCAAAGGGATTCCGGCCCGGGACGTTGCGATCCGCCTCACTCTTTTCTCCGAAGCTCGGTGAGACTGTAAAAGGTATCCCGCCAGACAATGCCTCCCTGCAATATCGTCCGGATCGTTGAATTCCAGAGGATGTAGAGGCCGATAAAAGGTGAAACCGGCAGCCAGACTACATACCGGACCGAAATCGAGGATTTGCCGGCGGCGACCGCGGCCAGTCCGGCCTGGATCACGATCAGCAAACCGTTCAGAACCGCAACCGGGGTGCTGGTCAAAAAGATCGCCGGCAGCGGCCAGATCCGCAAAATTACGATTGCGAGGGAAGCCGCCGTGATTTTAGGCAGCGAGTAATTGCAGAACGGAAAGACGTTTTTTTCAAGACCGCGCACCATCTCCGGGATCGATTTCAAGGTCCGGATAATCGAGGGCCAGAAGAGAGGCGAGAGCCTCGGGGATGGCGGCCGCTTCATTCCGGGCCGGAACGATAATCGATACCGGCGGGCACTTAGGCTTAAGGGCCGGAGCTATATCCCCCAACCGGCCGATGCGCCGGGCGCCGAGCAGGGTCTCGCCGGCGACCAGCAGGTAGAGCAACAGGGAAATCAGTCCGATCGCTAAAGGGAGATCCATCTTTCACATCCGACCCGAAAAAAACGCATAAAAATTACCCACGCCCCCTGCCGCCGCAACTACTTCTTTACATATCAACCTACTGTCATTATCCTATTTTCCCTCTATTATGGGAACAGTAAGCCGTTGTAAAAAAACAACATGGCCGTTTTAGACAGTTGGACGGCATAAGGAGCCGTACATAAGAGCTGGACAAATGGCCATGTTATTTTTGAACGGCTCCTAAAAGCAGGATTAACCAGAGAACGGATGGAAGAAACCATGCAGCAGGTGATCGACAAAGCCAAAACCCTGATCGAGGCTCTGCCCTATATCAAGGAGTTCTATGGCCGGACCATCGTCATCAAATACGGCGGCCATGCCATGGTCGACGAGGAGTTGAAGAAGAACTTTGCCCTGGACATCATTCTGATGAAGTACATCGGCATCAATCCGGTGATCGTCCACGGCGGCGGACCCCAGATCAACCTGTTCCTGGACAAGATGAATATCCGCTCCAGTTACGTGCAGGGGATGCGGGTCACCGACGGCGAGACCATGGACGTGGTGGAGATGGTTCTGGTCGGCAAGGTCAACAAGGAGATCGTCGGCCTGATCAATTTTCACGGCGGCAGGGCGGTCGGCCTCTCCGGCCGGGACGGCGACCTGATCAAGGCCCGCAAGATGCGGATCATCAAGGAGCAGGTCGAAAACGCGCCGCCGGAACTGATTGATCTGGGCCGGGTCGGCGAGGTCACCGAGGTTAACCCGGATATCCTGACCACCCTCGATGCCCGGAATTTCATCCCGGTGATCGCCCCGGTGGGAGTGGGGCCGGACGGCCGGTCTTACAATATCAACGCCGACCTGGTGGCCGGGGCGGTCGCCGCCAATCTTAATGCCGCGAAACTGATCCTCCTCACCGATGTCGAGGGGGTCAAGGATCGGGAAGGCAAGCTGATCTCTTCCCTGAGCTGCGCGGAAATAGATGCCCGGATCAAGGACGGGGTGATCGCCGGCGGCATGATTCCCAAGGTCAACTGCTGCAAGGAGGTGGTCGAGGCCGGAGTGGCCAAGGCCCATATCATCGACGGACGGACCGAACACGCCGCCCTCCTCGAGGTCTTCACCAGGGAAGGGGTCGGCACGGAGATCGTCAAATGAACAACCATGAACTGATTGCCCGAAGCAGCCGTGTTTTTATCAATACCTACAGCCGTTACCCGGTGGCGATGGTCGAGGGCAGCGGCTGCGTGCTGAAAGACGCCGACGGCCGGGAGTATCTCGATTTTCTGGCCGGGATCGCGGTATGCAGCCTCGGCCATTGCCATCCGGCGGTGACCGGGGCGATCCGCGAACAGGCCGGCAAACTCCTCCACGTCTCGAACCTCTACCATACCGTGCCCCAGACCGAGCTGGCCGAACTATTGATCGCCAATTCCTTCGCGGACCGGATTTTCATGTGCAACAGCGGCGCCGAGGCCAACGAGGCGGCGATCAAGCTGGCCAGGAAACAGAGCCCGGCCGGAAAGTTCGAAATCATCTCCCTGGAGGGCTCCTTCCACGGCCGGACCCTGGCTGCGGTGACCGCGACCGGCCAGCCCAAGTTCCATGAAGGTTTCGAGCCGCTGCCCGAGGGCTTCGTTTATGCCCCCTTTGGCGATCTCGGCGCCCTGGAAAAGTTGATCTCGGCGAAGACCTGCGCCATAATCTGCGAGCCGCTGCAGGGGGAGGGCGGGGTGCGTCCCCTGGCCAGGGATTATCTGGCCGGGATCCGCGCTTTATGCGACCGGCATCAACTGCTGCTGATCTTCGATGAGGTCCAGGTGGGGATGGGGAGGACCGGCAAGCGTTTCGCCCACGAGCATTACGGCGTGACGCCGGATATCATGACCCTGGCCAAGGCTCTGGCCAACGGGCTGCCGATCGGGGCGCTGTTGACCAGCGAGGCGGTGGCCGCAGCCTTTGAACCGGGCAGCCACGCCTCGACCTTCGGCGGCAATCCCGTGGTCTGCGCGGCCGGCAAGGCGGTGGTCGAGACCATGCTGGCCGACGGCTTTCTCGGCGAGGTAAAAAACAAGGGCGATTATCTGGCCGCAAAGCTCGGGGAGCTGGCGACCCGTTATTCCGCAATCGCGGTAGGGGTCAGGGGGATGGGGCTGATCCAGGGGTTAATCCTGACCCCGGAATTTGTCGCCAAGGGACCCATGATCGTCAACAAACTTTTCGAGGCGGGAATTCTGGCCAATTTCGCCGGCAATATCGCCCTGCGCTTTCTGCCCCCTCTGGTGATCGGCAGGGAAGAGATTGACCGGCTGGCGGCGGCCCTCGATAGGATTTTTGCTGAAATGGCGTGACGGATCGATTCAGGGTTTATTTGAGCAACTCGAGGTAATTGCAAAAAACTTTGCAAAAAGGCTCCTTTTTTTGTAATGATACATGTTTCCGGTTTACTGAAATTGTTGGGGAAGATGTTTTTTTCAACATCGACATTCTAATGTTTTGATCGGCTCAATCTGCAACCAGGCGAAAATGCTGTTGCAATTAAGGATTGGGCCAGAATTTTTTTGAGAAGAGCATATGGTAAATCATCTCCTGTCCCTTGGGGACTTCGATGGCGAGCAGCTTCAAGGATATCTGGATCTGGCCCTGCGGCTTAAGAAAGAGAGCAAGGGTGGGATCAGGCATCAGGATCTGGCCGGCAAGGTCGTCGGCCTGGTCTTCGAGAAACCATCGACCCGGACCAGGGTCTCTTT
>JBHEOZ010000136.1:5057-5765 GCA_046260555.1 Desulfurivibrionaceae bacterium | reverse complement strand
AGGTTGAACAAGCTGCCGCTGACCACTTTCCGGATCGCCGCCGGTTCGGTTTTCAAAAGGGTAACCGAAGAGCTCGGCATCAAGATCACGGCCCGCCGCTTCCGCGACCAGCAACAGGCCATGCGGGTTCTTGACGACGCCATCGCCGCGGGCGTACCGGTCGGCCTGCAGACCGGGGCCTGGTGGCTCCCCTACTTCCCCGACGCCTACCGCTTCCACTTCAACATGCATAACCTGGTGGTATTCGGCAAGGAAGGCGACAACTACCTGATCAGCGATCCGGTCTTCCCGGAGCCGGTGCTTTGCCAGGCCGACGATCTCCGCAGAGCCCGCTTCGCCAAGGGCGCCCTCGCCCCCAGGGGCAAAATGTACAGCCTGGACCAAGTCCCCGAGCGGCTGGATTTTCCGAAGGCGATCAAGAACGGGATCAGGGCCGCCACCAGGGCCATGCTGAAATATCCCCTGCCGATCATCGGCGTTTCCGGAATCCGTTTCCTGGCCGGACGGCTGGAGAAATGGCCCGCCAAACTCGGTGAGGAAAATTCCCTGCTCCATCTGGGCCAGCTGATCAGAATGCAGGAAGAAATCGGCACCGGCGGCGCCGGCTTCCGTTTCATCTATGCCGCCTTTTTGCAGGAGGCGGCCGCCCACCTCGACGACCCCCGCTTTATCGAATTTTCCCGGAGAATGACCGCGATCGGCGACCGC
>JBHEOZ010000136.1:0-5047 GCA_046260555.1 Desulfurivibrionaceae bacterium | reverse complement strand
CTTTGCGGCGATGGCCGCGATCCTTCGTGAAATCGCCGCCGACGAAGAAAAATTGTATATGGAACTGGCCGAGGCCGCAAAGTGACAGCTCAACTTTCTGAGTTTGGTTAATTCCCGATAATAAAGGGGTTTTGACGATTTTTTCGTGCTGTATTGCACAAGAATCCAGAAGCCAGAAGTCAGTATCCAAGAGAAAAGCTTTAAAATCAGTTTCTGGCTCCAGGCTTCTGGCTCCTGGGCTCCTGGCTTCGCTTCATGGAGACAGCAAACCAACACCATAAGACAAGTCAGAAAGTTGAGATGACAGGAGACCCGCCATGAAGAAGATACTGCTGATCAGCCCGGCCTACCGCACCAAGCTTCTCGAAAACGTCCGGGTCCTGGCCCTGCCGCCCTTGAACCTGGGACTGATCGCCAGCCACACCCCCGCCGGCTACGAGGTCAAAATCATCGACGAGGCCTTCGACGACATCGACTACGACGCAGAGGTCGACCTGGTCGGGATCACCTGCATGACCCCCCTGGCCCCCAGGGCCTACGAAATCAGCAGCGAATTCCGCAGACGCGGGATACCTGTGGTGCTGGGCGGCATCCACCCCTCGATGATGAGTGAAGAGGCGGGACGCTACGCCGACGTGGTGGTGATCGGTGAAGGCGAGGAACTCTGGCCCCGGCTGCTCGAGGATTTTAGCGCGGGTCGAATGCAGAAGTTCTACCAGGTCGCACAACGCCCGGATATCACCGATCTGCCCGCGCCGCGCCGGGATCTCTTGTCAAACAAATATTTCGTCCAGACCGTCCAGACCTCCCGGGGCTGCCCCCACAACTGCAAGTTCTGCTCGGTGACCCTGTTCAACGGCGGCCAGTACCGGATGCGAGCTATCGACAATGTCATCGCCGAGATCAACGCTATCCCCGACAAACGTATTTTCATCATTGACGACAACATCATCGGCTCGGGCAAGAACTCCATCGACCGGGCTTTCCGTTTGTTCGACCGGTTAAAGGAGTGTAACAAGGAGTGGGGCGGCCAGACCTGCCTGAACATCGTCGAGCACGACGGCCTCTTGAAGGCGGCGGCCGACAGCGGCGCCAAGGCCTTCCTGATCGGCTTTGAGTCGATCGAACAGGAAATTCTCGGTACCATGGGCAAAAAGGTCAACATGCGGCCCACTACCCGAAACTTCAAGGACGCCATCAACAAGATCCACGACCACGGCATCGCCATCGTCGGCGGCTTTATCTTCGGCACCGACAGCGATGACGCCGACACCTTCAAGCGAACCCTCGATTTCATCATGGAGGCCGAAGTCGACGCCGTCCAGCTCAGCATCCAGACCCCCCTGCCCGGCACCGCCCTCTATAAGCAGCTGGCCGCCGAAAACCGCCTGCTCCTCAACGATTACCCCAAGGACTGGGAGGCCTACAACATCTTCGAACCGGTCTTCCAACCCAAGCACATGGGTCCCGAGGAACTCTACCAGGGGCTGATTGACGCCTACCGGACCGTCTCCTCGCCCCTCCCCTCCCTGAAACGGGGGCTGAAGACCTTCATCCGGACCAAAAGCCTTTTCTCGACCGGGATCTCTTTCTTCTGGAACTACGACAGCTACAGGACGATCAGCAAGATCACCGGCTCTCGGCTCAATTCCTGAGCGCCCACAAAAAAAGGAGCCATCCGAAGATGACTCCCATATAAATAAACATGGCCGAACTCTTGGCCATGGAGGGGCATGGGGTTAAGGCCCCCAGCCGCCCAACCTATAACACAGCCCGATCCATCCCGCAACCGGCTCCGGGAAAATCATCCGCCTGCCGTTTCGCCGACGCCCCCTCCTCCACCCTCCCGGCCCCGCTCCTCATCGATCATCTCCTTCATGTCCAGAGCCCGGTCAAAATCGGCGATCTGCCCCGGGGACAGCAGCAGGTCTTTCAGGCCGAAAATCTGGAGCCGGCAGCTCTGGGTGAAGAGCCGGTTGACCAGAAGCAGAGACGCGATCTCCATTTCGCGGATCCGGTTCTCGGCGACTGCGGCCATGGTCTCGGCGATAAACTCTCTGTCCTCTTTTTCGATATGGATAAAGAGCTTCAGAAGCCGCCGGTAGCGTTCTTCATCATTGTCCAGGGCGCGAAGGACTTTGATCTCGCGGTACAGGCCCAGCAGCCTCTCGTGGAACCGGCGGTACTGCTGGTTCAGATAGCTATTCTCCGCCCCGTCGAATTCCTCGAGATTGGCGCGGATGCCCTTGAAATTCTTGATCGAATTCATGATATTTCTGGAGGCGAAGACCGCTTTTTCCAGGTAATTGACTTCGGCCTCCTCCAGTTGCTGGGCCTGGAGCTTGGCATAATAGGCAAAGATTTCGGCATGGAGGAGCTTGATATTGGCGTAGAGGTCTTCGAGGCTTAATTTGCGGCCGATGTTTTTCTCGAAGGGCAGATCCTCCTCGAACACCTGCCGGTCAGCGATCTCCAGAACCCGCAGATTGTAAAGCTGGCACTCCTCGAAGAGATGGGTGATCTCCTTGGTCAACGAGGCCGTGGCCGCGTCGGTCACCTCGACCGGGGTCCGGTCCAGGTAGACGGTCAGAATCGTCCGGTGTTGCGGGTAAATCCGCATCAGGCTCCGGCCCAGCAGGCCGATAAACGGGAAGAAAATCATTACACCGAGAATATTGAAGATCGAGTGGAAAAGGGCGAGCCCGATCACGCTGTTCCTGGTTATGTCGACAAAGACCCCGACCAGCCGGACCAGGAGACCGAGGCCGGCAAAGGCGATCACTCCGGTCACCAGATTAAAGATCAGATGGCTGAAGCCGACGATTTTCTTGGTCCGCCCCCTGCCGAGTGAACCGAGCAGGACGGTGATCGTGGTGCCGACATTGGCGCCGATTACCATCGCCGCTCCCATCTCAAAAGAGATCAACTGGCTGTTCAGGGCGGTCAGGGCGATGGCGATGGTCGCCGAACTCGCCTGCATCACCGCGGTAAGAAGCGCGCCCGCCAACAGATAGAACCAGAGACCGTAGTCCCTGATCGCGGCGGGATCGAAGCCTTGGGAAAAGCCCTCGAAGCTCACCTTCATGTAGTTCAGACCGAGGAACAGGAAACCGAAACCAATCAGAAAACCGCACAGATTAAAGGGTCTGGAGCCCGGTCTGGTGAAGGCCATGGCAATGCCGGCAATCCCGAGGAACGGGAAGGCAAAGCTGTCGATCGAGATTTTGAAGCCGAAATAAGCGACCACCCAGGCGGCAAAGGTGGTGCCGATATTGGAGCCCATCATCACCGCGATGGCATTCTCCATACTCATCACCCCGGCCCCGACAAAGGCCAGGACCATCAGGGAGACCGCCGAACTGGACTGGACCACGCCGGTCACAAACACGCCGCTGCCGATCGACCGCAGCCTGCCCCGGGTGTATTGGGAGATCATCTTCCGGAAAGCCCTGCCGGACAGGGCTTTTACGGAATTCTCCAGCAGGTGCATCCCGAACAGGAAAATACCGAGCCCCGCCAAAAGCCGCCATATATCAAAAGTTTCGTTCATGAGTCCTGCCCTTATCCTCTGTCTATTCGGCTATGTTATCAATATTGGCGGCTTATGACTAACAATAACGGAAATTATAAAAGTACCGTTTATACCGCAAAAGGGCATAAGTTTCGTTTGGGCCGGCAAGCGGCCCAACTCAGCTTATCTTTGTCGTCATGCCGGCATGCTTTTAGCCGGCATCCAGCGTATGATCTGGATTCCGGCTTAAAACCTGCCGGAATGACGGACTTTTCGTAACCGTTCACCGGGGCGGTCGCCAAAGTACCATAACCGCCGGACTGTAACCGTTCAGCAGTGCCGCAGATTTGGACAAGCGGACCGGTGCCGCGTACCTCGTGTACGTAAACCGGGCTGATCGTCCGAAGATGTGGTGCTACTGAACGGTTACGACTTTTCGATGCGTGGTAAACCGGTATATCAACAATTTCTGAGTCCCTTAGGTGCGATAAGATTTCTCACGTTCGTTCGAAATCACAGAAATCTGTATTGTATGGAAAACACACCAGCTGAGTTTTATTAAAAGCCACTTTTTTGATTGTTTTGTTCACCACCATGTGAATTAATATTAGATATAATCTGAGTTAATTTTTATCCATATCCGTCAAGGGTAATGAATTCGCAAAAAGTCGAAAAAACTGTCATTTCGAACGCATGTGAGAAATCTTGTTCTTTAACCCATTGGAACTATTAAGATTTCTCCCTCTGGTCGAAATAACAATGTGGCAATCCCGACTTTTTGCGACGCCATCAAGGGTGATAAACCCGCAAAAAATCAAAAATGGGATGGCTAAGCTAAAATCGTCAGATCCAAGGCGTGCGAATTTCGAGGAATGCAGCGTACTTCAGTACGCTGCAATGACGAGACAATTTGCAGCAACGCGGGAGCCGGCGACTTTTTGCGACGCCATCAGGGTGTCCGACATGAAAAAACTTATCTCATTTGCCATTATCACAACTCTTTTACTGGCGGCCTGCGCCCCTCTTGAGACCAAAACTCAAAAAGGCGGAACTTACGGGGCGGCGGGAGGGGCCGCGGCTGGAGCAATTCTGGGACAGGCCGTCGGCCGTGACACCGAAGCGACCTTGTGGGGGGCGGCAATCGGCGCGGCACTCGGAGGAGCCACCGGAGCCGGCGTAGGCAAGATGATGGACAATCAGGAGCGCGACATGAGAGATGCGCTGTCCGCCTCCGAGGCGGCGGCAGTCCGTCGGGAGGGCGACCTCCTCGCCGTCGTTCTGAAGGGAGATCTGACCTTCGCAACCGACTCGACCATTGTAAAACCGGGGCTGTATAAAGAGCTGGACAGGATCGCCGGGGTAATCATCCAATACCCCCAGACCGTGATCAGAGTAGAGGGCCACACCGACAGTACCGGCACGGAAGCATACAACCAGGAACTTTCCGAACGCCGAGCCGCCAACGTCAGGAATCTCCTGATTCAACGGGGCATCCCATATGCCAGGATCGAAGTAGTCGGCTACGGGGAAACCTTG
>JBHEOZ010000135.1:0-5804 GCA_046260555.1 Desulfurivibrionaceae bacterium | reverse complement strand
CGCCGTTATCGGGCGCCCCGCAGGGCGGCGGGGTGAACCCTGGCAATCCCGGGAAAAACGATTATCTAATGTAATTACAAAGTGATAAGTGAAATTCTCCACAAAGCCGTCACGGGTTCAGAACAAGTCCGTCAGTGCCGGATATCAGTGGCGTCATCCACGGTCTCGGCACAGAAAGAACCGACCGGCGGCAGGTTCTTGAAAAGCTTGTCCCCTTCCGGGATCAGCAAGGCCTTTTCGAAAACCTCGTCGATGTTTTCAACCAGAAAAATTTCAAGACTTTTAACGATCCGGACCGGGATCTCGCTCAACTCCCGCTGGTTCTCGCTGGGAATCAGCACCGTTTTGATATTACCGCGCCTGGCGGCCAGCAATTTTTCGGTGAGACCGCCGATCGGCAGGACCCGGCCGCGCAGGGTGATTTCGCCGGTCATGGCCAGATCGTTACGGATCGGCGCCTGCATCAAAGCGGAAATCAGCGAGGTCGCCATGGTGATCCCCGCCGACGGCCCGTCCTTGGGGATCGCCCCTTCCGGGACATGAATATGGATATCCAGCTTCTGATAGAATTCGGGGGAAAGGCCGAGACAGAGGGAGCGCGAGCGGATATAGCTTAAGGCGGCCTGGGCCGACTCCTGCATAACCTCGCCGAGTTTACCGGTAATGGTCAGCCTCCCCTTCCCCGGCATCAATACCGTTTCGATCTGAAGCATTTCACCGCCGACCGGAGTCCAGGCCAGACCGGTGGCCATCCCGATTTCGTCGGCTTTTTCGGCCAGACCGAAGCGATAGCGGGCCGCGCCCAGATAGCGGGCCACAGCCTTGGCGGTCAACCGGTATTTGCGCTTCGACTCTTTCTTGAGCCTCTCCCGGGCGATCTTCCGGCAGACCGAGGCAATGGAGCGTTCAAGATTGCGCACCCCGGCCTCGCGGGTATAATGCCGGATAATTTCCAGGACGCCCCCGTCATTGAAGACGATATCCTTGCCGCCGAAACCGTTGGCCTCCAGCTGCTTGGGGACCAGGTAATCCTGGGCGATCCGCAATTTGTCTTCTTCCGTATAACCGTTCAGCTTGATAATCTCCATGCGGTCCTGGAGCGGGGCCGGGATCGAGGAGAGGTTGTTGGCCGTGGTGATAAAAAAGACATCGGAAAGGTCGTAATCGAGATCGAGATAGTGATCGTTAAAAGAGTTGTTCTGCTCGGGATCGAGAACCTCCAGGAGGGCCGAGGCGGGATCGCCGCGAAAATCCATGGACAACTTGTCGATCTCATCCAGGCAGAATACCGGATTATTGACCTTGACCTTCTGGAGAGATTGAATAATTTTGCCGGGCATCGCCCCGATGTAGGTGCGGCGATGCCCGCGAATCTCGGCCTCGTCGCGAACCCCGCCCAGGGAAAGGCGGACGAACTCGCGGTTCATCGCCCTGGCCACCGACTTGCACAGCGAAGTCTTGCCGACCCCGGGAGGCCCGACCAGACAGAGGATCGGCCCCTTGAGCTTGTCGACCTGGGCCTGAACGGCCAGATATTCGAGAATTCTCTCCTTGGGTTTGCTCAGACCGAAATGGTCTTCATCGAGGATAGCCTCGGCCCGGTTGATGTCGATTGAGCTGTCTGACAACTCCCGCCAGGGCAGGCTGATGATATAATCGATGTAGTTTCGCGAGACGGTCGCCTCGGCCGACATCGGCTGCATCATCTTTAATTTCTTGAACTCCTTTTCGACCCTGGTCCGGGCATCCTCCGGCAGCAACTTGTCCTTGATGGCCTGCTCCAGATCGGCAAGGTCGCTCGCCGCGTCATCGGTCTGGCCGGACTCCTGCTGCAGGGCCTTGATCTGCTCGGCAACGTAATAGTCCTTCTGGGTCTTATCCATCTTCTTCTTGACCCGGGTCCTGATCCGGCCTTCGATGGACGCAACCTCTATCTCCCGATAGATCTTGTTGAGCAGAACCTCCAGGCGCTCATGAATATCGACTGACTCGAGAACTTCCTGCTTCTCGTCGGTCTTCAACGGCAGGTGAGAGGCAAGGACATCGGCGAATTTGGAGGCCTCCTCGATCCTGGCGACCGAATTCATCACCTCCTGGGGAATTTTCTTCTTGACCTTGCCGTACTCCTTGAAGGCCTCCTGAATTTCGCGCAGGTAAGCGACCGTTTCGGACTGACTCAACTCTTCAACCCGGAACTCCTCCAGTTCAACCGCCAGATATTCCTTATTGGGCAGAAATCTTACCACCGCGGCGCGCCGCTTGCCCTCGACCAGGGCCTTGATCGTTCCGTCGGGCAGACGGAGGAGCTGAAGAACCTTGGCGATGGTGCCGAGCCGGTAGATGCCATCCTCGGCAGGCTCGTCTTCCGAGGCATCCTTCTGGGTGGTCAGAAATATCTCGGTCCGCTCCTCCATGGCCTTTTCAAGGGCCTTGATCGACTTTTCCCGGCCCACCACCAGGGGAGCGATCATGTGCGGAAAGACGACGATATCCCGGAGGGACATCATCGGATAGATTGTTACGGAATTATTTTCGGACATATCTCAAAACACCTTGTGTAAGTTAAACATAATGCCGTCGCAAAAAGTCGGGATTGCCATAAGCCGTTGTCAAAGAATAACATGACCATTCAGTACGCCAAGACGGCATAAGGAGCCGTATAAGAAGGCTCGAAAATGGCCATGTTATTTCCTGACGGCTCCTAAAGTCATTTCGTCCAATGGGAGAAATCCCGATAGTTCCAATAAATTAAAGAACAAGATTTATCACCTTCGTTCGAAAGGACAGCCTCCTTCGACAGACTCGGGATGAGCGAGGTACTTATTGCAAGGTAATTATGATCGGGTCCGACAGCAAGACGGTCAGGCGCTTTTCTTTTTCTCGTTATCGAAGAGAATAACCGGATAGTCGCCGTTCAGAATGACCTGTTCGCTGATCACGCACTCCTTGACCCCTTCCCTGGAGGGAAGTTCGTACATGACCTCAAGCATGGATTCCTCGAGCACCGAGCGCAGACCCCGGGCCCCGGACTTTCTCTTCAGGGCCTCGCGGGCAATGGCCGCAAGGGCTCCATCGGTGAAACGCAGGCGGATATCGTCATAGGCGAAAAGGCGCTCGTACTGCTTGGTCAGCGCATTTTTGGGCTCCTGGAGAATCCGGACCAGATCATCCTGCTCCAGCTCTTCCATGGTGGCCATTACCGGCAGACGGCCGACCAGCTCCGGAATCAGCCCGAAACGGAGGAGATCCTCGGGTCTGACCATGGACAGCACCTCTCCCATTTTTTTGACGTTCTTGCTGATCACCTTGGCGCCGAAGCCCATGGATTTGGTCCCGGTCCGTTTTTTGACCACCTCGTCCAGACCGACAAAGGCCCCGCCGCAGATAAAGAGGATATTGGTGGTATCCAGCTTTATATACTCCTGCTGGGGATGCTTACGGCCGCCCTTGGGAGGCACGCTGGCCACGGTGCCCTCGATAATCTTAAGCAATGCCTGCTGGACCCCTTCCCCGGAGACGTCGCGGGTAATGGAGGCGCTGTCGGATTTGCGGGCGATCTTGTCGATTTCGTCAATGTAAACGATGCCCTTGCTCGCCTTTTTAATGTCATAATCGGCGGCCTGGAGTAAAGAGACCAGGATATTTTCGACATCCTCGCCGACATAACCGGCCTCGGTAAGGGTGGTCGCGTCGGCAATGGCGAAAGGCACGTTCAGAATCCGGGCCAGGGTCTGAGCCATCAGGGTCTTGCCGCTGCCGGTGGGACCCATCAATACCACATTGCTCTTTTGCAGCTCCACATCGCTGCGGTCGTCAAAGGTGCTGACACTGATCCGCTTGTAATGATTGTGGACCGCGACCGAGAGGACCTTCTTGGCCCTTTCCTGGCCGACCACGTAACTCTGGAGATGCTCATAGATCTGCTTCGGCTTGAAACTGGCCGGCTCCGCGGTAGAATCGGACTTGTTTTTGAGATCGTCCTTGACGATATCGTTACAGAGGTCGATGCACTCATCGCAAATATAGACGGCGGGACCGGCAATCAGCTTCCTTACCTCGTCGCGCCCTTTCCCGCAGAAAGAGCAGAGAACCGCTCCCTCTCCGTTGTTCTTATTGTCTTCAGTCATAAAATCTTACCGTTCCTCTTCAACAGTCTCCCGTTTTGACAAAACCTTATCAATGATACCATACTTCCGGGCTTCTTCGGCATTAAGAAAAAAATCGCGTTCGGTATCCACCTGGACCTTCTTGAGCTTCTGACCGGTATGGTCGGCCATGATCCGGTTGAGATCCTTGCGGATCCTCAGAATCTCCTTGGCGTGAATATCAATATCGGTGGCCTGCCCCTGAAAGCCGCCCATGGGCTGATGGATCATGATTCTGGCATTGGCCAGGGCGTAACGTTTGCCGGGAGCGCCGGCGGCGAGCAACACCGCGCCCATGCTGGCGGCCTGGCCCAGGCAAAGGGTGGCGATGTCGCATCTCACGTACTGCATGGTGTCATAGATCGCCAGACCCGCCGTCACCACACCCCCGGGGGAATTGACGTAAAAGGTGATATCCTTATCCGGATCATCCGCCTCCAGAAAAAGAAGCTGGGCAATAATCAGGTTGGCGACCTCGTCGTTGATCGCCGTGCCGAGAAAGATGATCCTTTCCTTCAGCAATCTGGAATAGATATCGTATGCCCGCTCTCCGCGGGGGCTCTGCTCAACCACCATCGGAACAAGATTCATTATTGGTCTCCTTCGGCCGGACTTTCCGGCTTGGCGCTCTTGGCGGATTTGGCGGCCGCCTTTTTCTTCGGGGCTTTCCCGGCTTCTTCTTCCGGGGCTGCACTTGCCGTATCGTTTTTTGCCTTGGCGGCCGGCTTCTTCTTTTCAGCTTTTCCGGCGCCCTTTGCCGGGACATCGGCCTTCGCACCGGCAGCTACCGTTTTGACCTTGGCATTGTCCCGCAGGAATTTGATGATCTTCTCGCTCAGAAGCTCGTTCATGAAAGGCATCAGGTCGTCGCGATTAGCGAAATACTTCTTCACCTCGTCAACCGGCATGTTGTAGCGCTCGCCGATCCGCTTGAAACCGCCTTCGATATCCTCATCGTTCAATTTAATCTCTTCAACCGCGGCGATCTTTTTGAGGATAAAATCGCCCTTAACCCTTTTGGAGGCGGTATCCTTGTACTGTTCGACCAGCTCGTCCCGGTTCAGGCCTGCGGACTCCATGGTCATATTCTGATTGGTCAGGTTGTCTTCAAGCTCCTTAATCATCGAATTTATTTCATAGGCGACCAGACGGCCGGGCACCTCGAAGTCGTGGGCTTCAAGAAGCTTCATTACCAGCTTGTCGGCCATGGTGCCGGCGGCGGCCTCCTCTTTTTCAGTGGAGAGTCTTACCCGGATCGCCTGTTTCAGGTCATCAAGGGAGGCATATTCCGGCCCGGCATCCTTGGCGAATTCGTCGTCGAGATCGGCCAGGACACGCTCCTTGATCTCCTTCAATTCGATTTCGAATTTAACCTTCTTGCCGGCCAGCACCGGGTTGGGAAAATTCTCGGGAAAATCGATTTCGCGCTCGGCTTTCTCGCCTTTCCGCAAACCGATAATGGTCTTTTCGAATTCATCACCGAAACGGCCGGAGCCGATATCGATCGAATAATTTTCGGCCTTGACCTGTTTCATCTCCTGACCGTTGTTAAAGCCCTGGAAGTCGACCACGGCCACATCACCGACCTGGACCCCGCGATCCTCGACGGAGCGCAGGGGCGCGTTTTCGCGGCGCAGATCTTCAAGGGCCGCCTTGACC
>JBHEOZ010000134.1:1906-5828 GCA_046260555.1 Desulfurivibrionaceae bacterium | reverse complement strand
CTGTTCGATGGGATGGAAATACTCTTTGGGAGTACCCTTTTCCAGTTGGACATGGGCGGCCCAGGGCACAAAATAAGTGGTGGCGGGGTATTCGCCATATTCGGAAATATCGATATTCAGCCCGGCCACATAGAGTAAATTACGGCCCTTGTATTCATCTCCCCGGCGGATCGATTCAACCGCACGGGCAAACTCAAGCTGAATGTTTATTTTCGCCGCCCGCAGAGGCGGATTTCTGGAAGTGACGATCTGGGGCATAAACTCGATCAGGTTCCGTTCCAGAAGAATCGACTCGTCGGTTTCATGAAAATCTTCCCGATAAAAGAAGAGATCCTCGGTCAAAAGCTCCCCGATCGGATCGCCGCCGTTTGCCTTCCAGTCGTAGCTGGTGGCATCGATCCGTTTGCGGAACTCCTCGGAAACCTCAAAGGCATGGGAGGTGCTGTAGACCTCCACCGGTTTGATATTGCCATCGTCATTGACCTTGGCTACCTTTTTAAGCCGCAAAACCAGGCCATCCTTGACCGGATGAGAATCAAAGTCGATAAAGGAATTTTTAACCGTGATCAGATACCGGCCCCGCTCGCCTCGATGCAGAAAGATCCTCTCCCGGGCGAATTGATATTGTTCCAGATAGGGCGTGATCACATGGGTGAGTTTGCCGCAGGAGTCGGAAATGCAGTTATCGATCATCCTGGGCCGGCAGTATTTGCCGTAAACCCCGCTATCCGGGTCATAGCCGACATGGCTGGCCTGGACTATCACCAGATCCTCGCCGTGATGGGCATGGGGGCCGTGCCGGTCAATGGCGATAATTCCGCCGACCCGGCCGTGATTGAAGGGGAAGGTACCGAAGTGCTTGGTAAGCAGAATAATCGGCAGCCCCTGGTTCTCGTCGGAACAGAAGGCCCGGGAAGGCATGATCAAGCCTTTTCGGAAACCGAGTTCCATGCAGAAATTATAGAGCCTGGGCACAAACTCCGCGTAGGGCAGCGCCATACCGTCGACCTTGAACGGCGCCATTTCCCTGATGATATCCGGCTCACGATAAGTATTCGGCATTTTCATCTATCCTTTTGTTTTTCAGTTATCAGGCGGTCATTTACGGAATGTACCGGGTCAACGGACAGTTCTGGCAGCCATCGGCGGGCAGGTCGGTGTTCTCGTGAACCTTACCGACAATCTTGGCAACCGCGTCCTCCGTGGTGGCATAGATGTTTTCGATGCCAATCCTGTCGATCAGATGGGTACGCTCCATGACCGCCAGGACCTGACCCTTCACGCTGCTCATCGCAAAACCCAATTTGGCGCTGCGCAGCCGCTCGACCAGCATGGCCAGGGCCTCTTCGCCGGAGGCATCCATGTCGTTGATGCCCTTGGCGTCAAGGAGGACATAACGGAGATCGGAGCGCTCGGTCCGGTATTTGGCGACCTGCTCGTCAAGATAGCTGGCATTGGCAAAGAACAGGGCACCGTCAAAACGAACCACGGCGATATGACGACATCCCTTGAGGCGGTAATGTTCGGCGCTCTTAAGCACTTTCTCTTCGTTCATGGAGAGGCTAGCCACCACCGGCCGCATCGATTTATAAAGGAAAACCGCCATCCCTTGTCGAGATGGGGCGCGAAATAGAGGGTAACCAGAAAACTGAAAACGGCAATCACCCCGTCATACCACTGGGCCCTCCAGGCGTGGACAAACCCCTTGACGTTGAGCAGGCCGATCACCGCCATCATGATTACCGCCGCCAAAACCGCCTGGGGAAGGTGGTAAAGCAAGGGGGTAAAGAACAACAGGGTGATGACCACCATCAGGGAAGTTACCACCGAAGAGATGCCGGAGACCGCCCCGGCCTGCAGGTTGACGGCGGAACGGGAGAATGAACCGGAAACCGCGTAACTGGACCCGATGGAGCCGACCATATTGGCCAGACCCTGGCCGATCAGCTCCTGGTTCGGATCGAGTTTCTGGCCGGTTTGCGCGGCCATGGCCTTGGCAATGGCAATCGCCTCCATAAAACCGAGCAGGGAAATAACGATGGCGGTGGGCAGCAGCTTGAAAAACGAGTCCATGCTCAACTGCGGGATCGTAAAGGTAGGCAGCCCTTCCGGAATTTTACCGACAACCGCGCCGCCGCCCATCATCAGTAAATTGTCGGGATCGAGAGGAGTGTTGCCGACCTTGAGCCGCCAGGTGGTAGTGTCGGTTTCGACTCCGGCGGGAATGGCGGCCCGGGGATAAAAGATAGAACCATCGCCCTGAACCGCCTCGAACTTCATGCCGCGCAGATCACTGCGCAGCAGATGGGCCTCTTCCTTGGCCTCATCCATCTGCGAGGTCAGAATCTCCCTATTCGCCTCAAGCCGGATCAGTTCGACCGGTTTGGCAGGGCCGTGGCCGCCCTCCTGGCGGTATTCATCGATCCGGTTGCCGATGGCGGCCCGCTCATCACCGAGACTTTTGAGCCGGGCAACGGTCTGATTAAATTCGGTGACCTTTTCACCGAGGCCGGGCTGCTGGATGGCCGAGAGATCGACCACCGCGTCGTTGTGGAACCCGGTGAAATAGGAAAACAGCGTCGCGATGGCCACCGCGACCAGGACATTGGGAATGCGGGGGTTGATCTTCTTGAGAACCACCATGATTGCCACCGCGCCGATGCCGTACATCAGGGTGGGAAAATGGGTGTAATCCATGGCCGCCTGGGCCACCCGCGCCATGGTCTCGTAATGATGGGGGGCTTTATCGACATAAACGCCGAAAAATTTGGAAAACTGGGAGGAGGCGATAATAATCGCCGCGGCGTTGGTGAAACCGTTGACCACCGGATGGGAAAGAAAGTTGACGACCAGCCCCAAACGCAGGACGCCCAGGGAAAACTGAAAGATTCCGACGACCATCGCCAGTATGATCGAATAGGCGATGAATTCCGGAGAGCCCGCGGTGGCCAGCGGCTCCAGAGAGGCCGCGGACATCAGGGAAACCACCGCTACCGGCCCGGTCGCCAACTGCCGGCTGGAACCGAACAGAGCGGCAACCATCGGCGGCAGAAAGGCGGCATAAAGGCCGTAATAGGCCGGCAGCCCGGCGAGCTGGGCATAGGCCATTGATTGCGGAATCAGGACCAGGGCGACGGTCAGACCGGCCAGAAAATCGACTTTGAACTTGTCGCCCCCATAACCTTTGAACCAATCGAGGAAAGGGAAAATCTTGACAATCATTTCGGGTCTCCTAAAGATGTTTATTATTTGAAATTACTAAATTAACTTGGTGAAAATAATAAGGGATCCCCCCTCTTCCGCCAGCAGCCAAAGAGGCTTGCTCGCAGTACAGGCGCGACTTGCGCTAAACCGGGGTCATTAAAAATACAATGGTGTGATGGGTAAAAGAATTCCGATAATGGCATGCATCTGCTGTGTGAATAACCACACCACACCATCGTCGTCGGTCATGGGGAAGTAATGAGCAAGTCGTTCATTTCTGGCTCATGGCTGGCGGCGAAAATTGCGTTACAAACTGAAACACTCCCTATTAAAATGTCAAGGGAAAAATGGTTGCCGATGCCGGCCGCCCTGCCGGGAGACCACCAGGATTCCCAAGTCCGGTGGGGACGGCTTCAGCCGGGAAATCCCCCCTGTTTCGCGGCCGCCACCATTCGCGGCTGAAGCCGCTCCTACGTGAGGTCTGCTTTTTCACACGGGGAATAATGACTTTTTGCGAATTCATCTTGATTCAGGGGTTCGCAAAAAGTCTTCGCCGGGCTCAGGGCTGAGATAATCGGGTATACCTTGACTTCGCTCCGAAAACAGCAGAAAAATGGATTATGGTGGAAATTATATATAGTTATGCTATTAAGGTTTGTTGAATTCGTAAAAAATCAAAAATGGGGATGGCTAAGCCGTCGTTCAAAAATAAATCATA
>JBHEOZ010000134.1:0-1717 GCA_046260555.1 Desulfurivibrionaceae bacterium | reverse complement strand
GTCTCAATAGGGATGGCTAAGCTAAAATCGTCAGATCCAAGGCGCGCGAATTTCGAGGAATGAAGCGTACTTCAGTACGTTGCAATGACGAGACAATTTGCAGCAACGCGGGAGCTGGCGACTTTTTGCGACGCCATCAAGTTTACTACCGATCTGCAAAGCGATGCAGATGGCAGCCTTTCCCGGGCAAGCGGCTCGATCTAAAAAAGCAGAATCACGCCATAAGACGCTTATGTATTTTATCTACACAACCCTCATCCTTTTTGCCTTCTGGCTCGTGCTCTCGGGGAAATTCGACCTTTTCCACCTGGCCCTGGGCGCGATCTCCAGCCTGGTGGTCGCCTGGATGTCGTCCGACCTCCTCTTTTTCGAGCAAAACAAAAAGGGGCGTACCGGCGAAGCCCTCCGCTTTATCGCCTATATCCCCTGGCTGGTCGTGGAGATCTTCAAATCGACCATCCATGTCGCCTGGCTCGCCCTCCATCCGGCGATGCGCGAGAGGATCGATCCCCGGATCGTCACCTTCAAGACCCGGCTGAAAAGCGATGTGGCCCGGGCCGCCCTGGCCAACTCGATTACCCTGACCCCCGGCACCATCACGGTCAGGATCGAGGAGGATGTCTTTACCGTCCACGCCCTGAGCAACAAGACCGCCGCCGGCCTGCCCGGCGCAATGGAAGAGCGCATCGCCGCAATTTTCAGGGAGGAGGCGGGATGAACGGATTCTTTATCGGCACCGGGGTGATTCTCTGCCTGCTGATGCTCCTGGCCCTCTATCGGACCGTGGTCGGGCCGACCATTATCGACCGGATGATGGGCGCCACCGTGATCGGCACCAAGACCACCATTCTGCTGGTCATTATCGGGACGATCTACGGCCGGGTCGAGATGTTCGTCGATATCGCCCTGGCCTACGCGATGCTGAACTTTATCGTCACCATTGCCGCCTCCCGCTACTTCACCCATCACAAGAATATCACCGGCGCGGGCTTCGGGGTTTTTCGCCGGGTCCCCAAGGGGAGGGCGAAAAAATGATCGATTATCTGACCATGATCCTGACGGCGGCCGGACTGTTTTTCTTTTTCGCCACCACTTTGGGGTTGCTCCGCTTCCCCGATTTCTACAGCCGGATGCACGCGGCCGGCAAGGGCGACACCCTGTCGTCGCTGTTGATCCTCTCCGGCCTGGCCCTCTACCACCTGCACGATCCGAGCGGCGCCAATCTTCTGGTGGCCGTCAAGATTCTCTTCATCCTGGCCTTCATCTTCATGGCCAGCCCCACCGCCACCCATGCCATTATCGACGCCGGATACGAATCGGCGGTCAAACCCTGGACCAGGGCAGACAACGGGGAGGAAGACGATGATCTGGCAGTTTGATCTCCCGATCCTCACCCTGATCGTGATCTGCGGTTTTTTCGCCATCCTGGTCAAGGACCTGCTCGGCTCGGCGATTATTTTCGGGGCCTACAGCTTTCTGATGTGCCTGCTCTGGACCGAGATGGGGGCGGTCGATGTCGCCTTTACCGAAGCGGCGGTCGGGGCCGGGGTCAGCACCGTGTTGTTTTTCGCGGCGGTGCACCGCACCTCCCGCGAGGTCAGATCGAGAAAGTCCGGGCGCAGACTCTACAAAGGGCTCGGTCTTCTCGCCTCGGGACTCCTGGGCGGAATCCTGTTTTACGCCTCCGGCGATTTTCCCGGCTGGGCCGACCCGGCCT
>JBHEOZ010000133.1:0-5889 GCA_046260555.1 Desulfurivibrionaceae bacterium | reverse complement strand
GACGGCGAGGAGCATAACGGCGACCTTACCGCCTTCTCGCTCTGGCCCGACGTGGCGGTAATCAAGGAGGTCGGCTGGCCCCTCGGAGTCGGCGAGGCGCTCGGCCTGCAAAGCGGCCGGATCAAATCCCGGGTCTGCATGGCCCAGGGCCGCCAGAACACCAACTGGGGCATCAACCTCTATGCCTGCCACCCCTTCTTCATCGAGGGCATCGCCACCATGACCAACGGCGAGAACACCGCCTTCATACCGATCAAGGACTGGCTTACCGGCACCGGTTTTCCAGGCTACATCGGCTATCAATCGGACTCCGAGGTTTTCGCCCACATCCTCCACTATGTGACAAGACGGCTGAAGCTGCCGTTGCAGGCCTATAAGCACGTAATCACCCCCTTAAGGAACAATGAACTGGCGGTTCATCCCCAGGGCGAATTCCTCAGGGGACTGCGGGACGTCTGCCGCCGGTTGATCATCGACGGCCCCAACGCGGTGATCGCCACCCTGCCCGACGAAACCTGCCTGCTGGCCATGGACGCCAAAAAACTGCGGCCCGCCATGGTCGGCGGCAAACCCGGCGAATGGGCGATCGCTTCCGAAATGTGCGGGGTCGACGCCATGATCCCCGACCGGGACCGGAGCAAGGACTTCCAGCCCATGCGTGAACACACGATTATTATTCCTCCAGACAGACAGGAGTTAGAGATATGGTCTCAATTCAATCCATTTCCAATGATCCAGGCAGCCTGACCGCCCACGATCTGCCCTGGATCGTCAACCACCGTGAAGACCGCTGCACCCTCTGCGGACGATGCGCCGCGATCTGCCCGGTCAACACCCTGAAGCTGAGCTACATGCGCAAGCGCATGCCGAAGATCGTCCTCTCCTCAATCGAGCGGGGCAGTTCCTTCAAGACCTTTGTCGGCATTCGGCAGAATACCGACATCGGCCGGCGCTGCATTGGTTGCGGATCCTGCGCGCAGGTCTGCCCCAACGAGGCGATCTGGCCCGAGCATAACCGGGGCCGGGATCGTTACAGCTTTCTCGATACCAAGGGGGGCGAGGCCCCCAAACGAGGCGGACGGCGCAACGAACCGGGTCCCAACCTGCTGGACCGGATTTCCTTCAACCGGATCTCGATGCTTACCGATCCGGCCCTGGATGCCGGCCGGCACGAGTTTTCCCTGAACACCCTGCTCGGCAGGGTCCTGCCGCCGGAAGAGTACCTGCGGCGGCAGACCACCGGCGAATGGATTCCGCCGACCCGGGAGATCTTCCCCTTCATTATCGGTTCGATGTCCTTCGGAGCCCTGTCGCCCAATATGTGGCTGGGTCTGCTCCAGGGGGTCGCCTACTGCAATGAAGTCCTCGGCATTCCGGTGGTGATGGCCACCGGCGAGGGCGGCTGTCCGCCCTGGGTTCTGAGAAGCCCCTTCCTTAAATACATCATCCTGCAGATCGCCTCCGGCTATTTCGGCTGGGACGAGATCATCCGGGCCATTCCCGAGATGCAATGCGATCCGGCCGCCATCGAGATCAAGTACGGCCAGGGCGCCAAGCCCGGCGACGGCGGCCTGCTGATGTGGTACAAGGTCAGCAAGCTGATCGCCCGTCTGCGCGGGGTGCCCGAGGGGGTCGATCTGCCCTCGCCGCCGGTCCACCAGACCCTCTACTCGATCGAGGAGTCGGTGATGAAGATGATCCAGACCATGTCGATGGCCTTCGACTTCAAGGTGCCGGTCTACCCGAAGATCTCCGGCTCCAACTCGGCCAAGTCGGTCCTGAACAACCTGGTCAGAAACCCCTACGCCTCGGCCCTGATGATCGACGGCATCGACGGCGGCACCGGCGCGGCCTACAATATCAGCATGGACGCCACCGGCCATCCGATCGCCTCAAACTTAAGAGAGTGCTACCTCGATCTCTGCGCCCAGGGCAAGCAGAACGAGATTCCGCTCTTCGCGGCCGGCGGGGTCGGCAAGAACGGCAACGCCACCCGGAACGGCATGGCCCTGATCATGCTGGGCGCCAGCGGCGTCCACATGGGCAAATACATCATGCAGGCCGCCGCCGGTTGTCTGGGCAGCGAACGGAACCGCTGCAACGTCTGCAATCTGGGAATCTGCCCGAAAGGCATCACCAGCCAGAACCCGAAGATTTACCGCCGCCTCGATCCGGACCGGGTCGCCGAACGGGTGGCCGAGACCTTCATGGCCATCCGCACCGAGATGAAAAAAGTCATGGCGCCCCTGGGTCGTTCCCAGAGCCTGCCGATCGGCATGTCCGACGCCCTCGGCATCAACGACAAGGACGCCGCCGATCGTTTGAATATCAGATACGTTTGTTAAGAGGGGCATGAAATGAGCAAAGCAGCCATTGTAAAGGGGCTTGATGAACAAGGTAGGCGAATCAGCTCCAAGGAGTTCGAAGAGTTGGTCCAGCGGGCCTTTCAAAAATCAAGCAACCTGAAACTTGAAACATACGGACAGCACAATGTCGCCGGCCGCCTGAAGAGCAACGGCAAGCCGGTCAAAGTGACAACCGAAGGCCCCTGCGGCCAGCGCCTGGGCTGCATGGGCATGCCCGGCACCAAGATCGTCTGCAACGGCTCGGCCTCCGACGATGTCGGCTACCTGAATATCGGCGCCGACATCACCGTCAAAGGCGACGCCACCAACGGGGTCTGCAACGCCACCGCCCAGGGCCGCACTTATATCGGGGGCTCGATCGGCGCCCGCGGCCTGACCATGACCAAGTGGAATCCCGAATACGAGCGCCCGGAACTCTGGGTCCTCGGCTCTACCGGCGACTCCTTTGCCGAATTCAACTGCGGCGGCATCGGCGTCGTCTGCGGCATCGAGGCCAAAAAACCCGAAAACATCCTCGGCTACCGGCCCTGCGTCGGCATGGTCGGCGGCTGGATCTACTATCGCGGCATGATCGACGAGAGCTACGCCAAGACCAACGTCAAGGCGGTGCTGCCGGACGACGACCAGTGGCAGTGGCTGCTGGACCGGCTCCCCGCTTTTCTGGAGGAAATCGGCCGCGGGGAATTATTAAAGGAACTCTCCAAACGCGACGAGTGGAGCCTGCTGCTCGCCATTTCGCCCCAGGATCGGGCCCTGATGTTCTCGGGACCGATGCCGATGGCCGAGTTCAAGAAGAAGATCTGGGATCCAGGCTTCGGCGGCGGCGATCCGATCCGCGATTTGGCTCCGGGACTCGACCGCAGCCCGATCGGCATGATCGAGACCGGCGACCTGCGCCGCAAGAAACCTTTCTGGGCCAATCGCGATAAATCCGCTCCCTGTTCCTATTACTGCCCGGTCCATATTCCGACCATCGACCGCCTGCGCCTCCTTCGGGAAGGCAAGGAAGCCGAGGCCTATGAACTGTTGATGGATTACACCCCGCTGCCGGCGGCGGTATGCGGCAGCATCTGTCCGAATCTCTGCATGGAGAACTGTTCGCGCCAGGTGGTCGATGAAAAGATCGATGTGCAGATGCTCGGCCGGGCCGCCCGGGATGCCAAAACCCCGAAGCCGGCCAAATCAATGGGCAAGAAAGTGGCGATCATCGGCGGCGGCCCGGGCGGGATGAATGCCGCCTGGCAGCTGGCCAAGGCCGGAATCGAGGCCCACATCTTCGAGAAGAGCGACAAGCTCGGCGGCAAACTGGCCCAGGTCATTCCCTGGGACCGACTGCCCAGGGCGATCTGGGACGCCGAAATAACCCGCTTTATGTCGATGCCGAACATCAAGGTCAACTTCGGGGTCAATATGACCAAGACGAAGTTTGCCGAACTGAAGAAGAAGTACGATCACGTGATCGTGGCGGTCGGCACCCATCAGCCGCGGACCATTCCCTTCCCCGGTCACGAGCGGGTCATCCCCGCCCTGGATTTCCTTAAGGATGCCAAGAACGAGCATCCCCCCAAGATCGGCAGGCAGGTGGTGATCATCGGCGCCGGCAATGTCGGCTGCGATGTGGCCTGCGAAGCCTACCGGCTCGGAGCCGAGGAAGTGACCCTGGTCGATATCCAGAAACCGCTGGCTTTCGGCAAGGAAAAGGAAGCGGCCGAGGAACTGGGCGCCACCTTCCAGTGGCCGGTCCAGACCAAGGAAATCACCGATGAGGGACTGATCGACGCGGCCGGCCATCTGATTCCGGCCCAGACCGTGATCATCTCGATCGGCGACGTTCCGGCCCTGAAGTTCCTGCCCGACACCGTCGAAGTGATGACGGTGGGCGGCGCCGGCTGGGTCAAATGCGATGCCACCGGACGGACCACCGACGACAAGGTATCCGCCGTCGGCGACGTCGAGCGGCCCGGCCTGGCCACCAACGCGCTGGGCGCCGGCAAAAACACCGCCGATGCCCTGATCGCGCACTTCAAGGGCGAGGAATATACCCCCTTCGCCAAGGACGTGATCTCCCAAAGGGAACTGACCCACACCCATTACGAACCGATGCCGGTCGCGGCCGCCTCTCCGGAGGAAGTGGCCGAGCGCTGCCTGAGCTGCGGGACCTGCCGCGACTGCCATCTCTGCGAGACGATCTGCCCGACCCAGGCAATCTTCCGCGAGAAACTGGAGGACGATTCGTACCGCTATGTGTCCGACGACAACAAGTGCATCGCCTGCGGTTTTTGCGCCGACACCTGTCCGTGCGGGATCTGGATCTTGCAGCCGTTTTAAATAACGAGGGGTTAAAGCTTGACGGGGAAATCCGGTTGTGATACTTTCGCCCTACAAATAACCGGGCCATTAGCTCAATTGGTAGAGCATCTGACTCTTAATCAGCAGGTTCGGCGTTCGAGTCGCCGATGGCCCACCAGAAAAATCAAGCACCCGGCTCACTTTAAGTCAGGTGCTTTTTTGTTGTCCGGGGAGATTTATTCCCCATGGTTGTCGCGAGAGCAAATTTCACTCTGCCTCTGCCCGGCCTTTCAGGCCGCTGCCAGGCCGGGGGAACAATCCAGCCCGGGCCGCTTTCCAGGCATTTACACCGGCGAACTGTTTCCGCTCCATAGGGATCTCCTTACTTTTGCGCGCTTCTGAAATATTCTCGCCACACGGATGTACCGCTAAAAAAATCGCCATTGCGCGCCGTCTCCTTTGCGTAACTCCTGAAACCGCGCTTCCCTGACCGGTTCTATTTGGACAAATATTGATGCGTCCCTAAAAGACGCCATCAATATTGGCGCTTTGCAAATCCCTTCCGGAATGACAAGTTCCCCGGCAACACCCTACCGTCCCCGATTTCCGGACAAGCCGAAAACCACAATTTGCAAAATACGGCAAAACCCTACCTCAGATTAAATTTGACTTCATTTCAGCTTTTATTCTAAAATATTTGCTGAGAGAGAAAATATAAGGGAGGTGGGAATGATGAAACAGCTTTTGCTACTGGGAATAATCGCTCTTTTTTGCCTGGGATTTATCGTTATCCAGGGAGACGGTTCGGCGCGGAAGACAGGCGATGGATACAACCTGAAGTATTTGAAGACAGCAGGTAACTACGAATACGGCCCCAGGGGAAGCATTAACAGCCCCACCGGAGAGAAGCTGTTCCCGGCATACCCGGCAACTTTTGCCCGGAGTGATATGAGCGGCGGCGGCACCCGGTAATCGCCGATTTCTTAACACTTTCAACCGCTTGGCGGTTCCTGAAAAAATTCCGGATTCACGGTTGGCAGGATAAGGAGAAACTTAACCTGTAATCGTTTGGTTTTCGAAAAATAGTCCTTGTGAAATGATATACCGCTCTGATATACAATATGACATAATTTTTTACTGAAAAGCTCGCCAGCCACCCCCCCGGTTGCCGAGCTTTTCTTTTGGATGGGCTGTGGTCCGGAGTAAAAGCAGCCTGTGACGTCCAGCCATGGAC
>JBHEOZ010000132.1:5555-5889 GCA_046260555.1 Desulfurivibrionaceae bacterium | reverse complement strand
ATCCCAATCTTCCGGTCCAGAACATCTCCGAGATCATGCTTGGGGACGACACCATTGTGATGTTTCTGACCGACCGCCCTTTCCCTATTCGTCTGGGCCGCGGGGAGATGTGGACTAAATACCGCCGTCTGGCTAAAGTCCTTTATTGGCTCTATAAACGGAAGGAATTTGAGCGGGTTGCCTATATCGAGGTTGACTATGGCGATGAACGGATTCTGGTCGGTATGGAAGGCGGTTGAGATCAATTCGGGAAGAATTCCTGAGTTATAAACAGATAATTACAGGTTGGGAGGGGGCAAAAGTGTCCCATAGCCCTCACCAATTCAGCAAATTG
>JBHEOZ010000132.1:0-5423 GCA_046260555.1 Desulfurivibrionaceae bacterium | reverse complement strand
TAGAAAATGAGCGGGGCGAACTGGTCGTAGGTCTTGACATCGGCACCACCAAGATCTGCGCGATGGTCGGAGAGGTCAGGGGCGGGCAGGTGGATGTGATCGGAGTCGGTATTCACCCCTCCGACGGCCTGCGGCGCGGGGTGGTGGTCAACATCGAGAGTACCGTCGAGTCGATCAGGTCTGCGGTCAAGGATGCCGAAAAAATGGCCGGGTGCAAGATATCCTCGGTGTTCGTCGGTATCGCCGGCAGTCATATCAAGGGTTTCAACAGCCGCGGCCTGGTGCCGATCCGCCAGCAGGACATCAATCAGGAGGATATCGATCGGGTCATTGAGGCGGCCAGCGCCGTACATATTCCCACCGACCAGGAGATCCTCCATGTCATTCCCCAGGAGTTCATGGTCGACGACCAGGACGGCATTCAGTATCCGCTGGGGATGACGGGAGTGAGACTGGAAGCGAATGTCCATATCGTCACCGGCCAGGTTGCCGCGGTTCAGAATATCATCAAATGCTGCAACCGGGCCGATCTGGAGGTCTGCGATGTGGTCCTCGAATCGATTGCCTCGGCGGAAGCGGTGCTTACCAAGGAGGAGATGGAACTGGGAGTCGGCCTGCTCGACATCGGCGGCGGCACTTCCGACCTGGCGATATTCTCGGAGGGCAGCATTAAGCACACCTTCGTACTGGGCCTGGGGGGACACAATCTGACCAACGATCTCTCCATAGGTCTGCGCACCCCCATGAAAGAGGCGGAGCTGCTCAAGGAAAAATACGGCTCAGCCCTGGCCGGCATGATCGACCGGGATCAGGCCATAGAAGTGCCCAGTGTCGGCGGACGACCGCCGCGGCGCTTGTCAAGACGGTTGATGGGCGAGATCCTTGAGCCCCGGATCGAGGAGCTTCTTTCCCTGGTCAGGCAGCAGCTCGATGAATCGTCCTATGGCGGATCGATCAATGCCGGCCTGGTCCTGACCGGGGGGACCTCGCTGCTGGCCAATATGATCGATCTGGCCGAGCAGATCTTCGATGTGCCGGTTCGCATCGGCTATCCCCATCCGGTCGGCGGCATGTACGATATGGTGAATACTCCCCAGTTTTCAACGGGTTTGGGGCTGATCTTCCATGGCATGAAAAACGAGGCGAACTGCCGCTTCAAAAATTCCGAAGGCGGCTTTTTCGTCAGATTGATCGAACGGATGCGTGACTGGTTCGGCAGCGCTTTCTGATTAGCGAAACGGCGCCGGAAGGTTATTTGTTATAGCTTGGGGAACTTCGGTGCTCTCGGCCGTTAAAGTGGTGGATGCCGAACAGGGCGAAATATTTAGAAAAACCTATAGAAGAAGCGTCAGGTTTACGGTATAAATGTTAAGAAGAACAACTACTTTGCTTTGCATAGAGGACTAAATGTCATTTGAGTTTGCCGATAGTGATTGCCGGGCGGTGATCAAGGTCATAGGCGTTGGCGGCGGCGGCGGTAATGCGATCAATACCATGGAAGGGAACAATATTCTCGGGGTCGAGTTTATTGCCGCCAATACCGATATCCAGGCTTTGGAAAATTCCAAGGCCGATGTCCGCCTCCAGCTCGGTCCTATCCTGGCCAAGGGGCTCGGGGCCGGGGCAAACCCCGAACGGGGCCGGGAAGCGGCGGAGGAGAGCATCGAAGAGATTCGAAAGGTGATCGGCAAATGCGATATGGTTTTTGTTACGGCCGGTCTCGGCGGCGGCACCGGAACCGGGGCCGCACCGGTGGTAGCGCGAATCAGCAAGGAGCTTGGCGCCCTGACCGTGGCGGTGGTGACAAAACCTTTCTCCTTTGAAGGGCGGACCCGGACCAAAAACGCCAATCAGGGCTGGGAAATGTTGAAGAAGCATGCCGACACGATTATCACCATTCCAAACGATCGACTCCTCTCCCTGTCCGGAAAAGGCGGTCGCTTCATTGATGGCATGAAAATGGCCGACGATATTCTCTTGCAGGCCGTCAAGGGCATTACCGATACCATTAATCTGCCCGGTTACATAAATCCCGACTTCGCCGACGTCAAGGCGATCATGAACGAGATGGGCGCGGCCCTGATGGGGGCCGGGGTCGGCATCGGCGATAATCGCGGTTCCGAGGCCATCAACATGGCGATCGCCAGCCCTCTCCTCCAGGATATCAGCATCGACGGGGCCAAGGGGGTGCTGGTCAACATTTCTTCCCGGGAGGAGCTGTTGAGCATGGCCGAAGTTACCGAGGTGACCGGCATTATCCATGCGGAGGCCCATGAAGATGCCAACATTATTCTCGGGGTTACCTTTGACGAATCCTTGGGTGAGACCTTGCGGGTCACCGTTATCGCAACCGGGATCAACAGCGAAGAGGATTTGCCTCAGAAGGTCGCGCCCATGGGAGCTCCCCGGGAAAAGGTGGCCCAGACCCTGCCCTTCAACCAGAAGGAAAAGCGCGCGGGCGCCGAGCCGCGTCCGAACCCCGCCAAGAAGCAGCGCAACCCTTTCCTGGATGTCGGTTTAGACGAGGACAAGCTGGACACCCCGACTTTTATCCGCAGAAACGAAAATTGATGGCGTCGCATAAAGTCGGATCTCCTGCGTCGTGGCATGTTTTTGCTCCTTGTGTATCGAACTTTTTGCTTAGCCATCCCGTAACTTTTCGCGAACTCATCAAGCTTCATGCCTCTGAATTTGGCCGCCTTGGATCCGGCGGCTTTCACCCCGTAAAGGGATATGTATCCCTAGCCATCGCATTTTTGCTTTTTTGCGAGATCGCCGGAATTGATTTCAGCACTGTCTTTGCCGGACCTCCGGTCTTTTCACCGAGCTATTTAATCCCATAAAAGAAATATCAGAATGCGCCATCGACGTCCCGACGCCAGCCATGAATTTCCCAGGGAAAGAGGATCCTGGAAGAAGAGTTGGAAGGGGAGGCTGCCGGTGGGACTGCTCTTCCCCAATACCTACGGGGTGGGCATGTCCAATCTGGGACTGCAACTGGTCTACGAGCTGGTCAATCAGAACCCCGACCTGGTTTGCGAAAGGATTTTCCTGCCGGATGGCGAGGAGAAACCTCTTTCCGTCGAGTCTTCCCGCCCCCTCGCCGATTTTCCGGTAATTCTCTGTTCGATAAGTTTCGAGCAGGATATTCCGAGCCTGGTCCGGATGCTGATCTCCGCCGGTCTCGAGCCCCTGGCGGAAGAACGGCAGGAGGCCGGGATCGAGTCCGGCAAGCCGCTGATCATCGGTGGCGGGGTCTGCTGCTTTATCAATCCGGAAACGGTGGCGCCGTTTTTTGATATGCTGGTGATCGGTGAAGCGGAGCCGGTACTGCCGGCCATTCTCGAAAGATTGTCGGCAGCCGGGAAGAATCTCGACCGGCGCGAGCTTTTGCGAAGGATGGCCGTGGAGTTGCCGGGCTGTTATGTCCCCCGCTTTTACCATTTCAAATACGGCCCGGATCAAATTCTAAGGGAAATCGAGGTCGAGCCCGGCATTCCGCGGCGGGTCAAACGGCTGGGGATCGAGGCCCCGGAGGTTGCCGGCCATTCCGCTATCCTTACACCGGCGGCGGAGTTTGCCGATCTGTACATGGTCGAGCTCGGCCGTGGGTGCAGCAAGGGGTGCCGGTTCTGCGCGGCAGGCTTCGTGTACCGGCCGCCGCGGTTGTGGTCTGGTTCCGCCATTGTCTCGGCTATTGAGGAGCGGCCCGAGGGGGCCGACAAGATCGGCCTTCTGGGTATGGAAATGGTGCGCTCCGGTGAGTTGCAGAAGGTCGCGGAACGGCTGCTGCTGGACGGTTGTCAACTCTCTTTTTCGTCGCTTCGGGCCGATGTGATTGGCGACTCCCTGCTAACCCTTCTGGCCGGGAGCGGCCTGAAGACCGTGGCAATCGCCCCGGATGGCGGCTCGGAAAGATTGCGCCGGGTGATCAACAAGGGGATCAGCCGGGAAGATGTCCTCCGCGGCACCGAGAAACTGGTCAAGGCCGGGATCGTCAACCTGAAATTGTACTTTATGATCGGCTTGCCCACCGAGACCGATGCCGATCTGGATGAAATGGCGAAACTGGTGGCCGAGGTGCGGGAGATCATGAATATTCCCGGCCGGGCCCGGGGCAGACTGAGCACTCTGACCCTGAGCATTAATCCTTTCGTGCCCAAGGCGTGGACCCCTTTTCAATACCAGCCCTTCGCCGGGGTCAATCTCCTTAAAAAGAAACTCAAATATCTGCGCCAGGCCCTCAAGGGAGTGGCCAACCTGAAGATCATGGGTGAAAATCCCAACAACGCCTTTCTGCAGGCGGTCCTGGCCAGGGGGGATCGGCGGTTGGCCCCCGCCTTGATCGAGCTGGCCACGGTCGGCGGCAATTGGCGGCAGGCCATGCGGAAAAACGGAATCAATCCCGAACATTACGCCCTCAGAAGCAGGGATCGTTTTGAATTGCTGCCCTGGCAGGTGATTGACCATGGGATTAAAGTTGATTATCTTTGGGCGGAATATCAACGGGCTCTGGCCGGGCGCGCCACCGGCCCCTGTGAAACTTCCAGATGCAGGCGCTGCGGTGTGTGTGTCGGCGGGTAAATATAATGAAAAATGATGACAAGCTGTCGACAGTTCCCGTTAAACCTTTCGCGCTGGTGAAGTTTTTTTCCTTTACCACTCTCTTGGTTTTTCTGGTCTTCACGCCGATTTTCGCTATCCTGATCTCGAACCATGCCAACGGGGTGATGCTGCGGCGCAGTGAAGAGTATGCCCTGGTCTTTGCCAGAAACATCAACCAGCAGTTATACGAGCGTTTCATAATGCCGTCCTATCTTCGTTACGGCAGCATTATCCCCAGCCATCCCGGCCAGCAGAAACGCCTTGATATCATCATCCGCAATATAACCCACGGGATGAAGGTTGAGGCGGTAAGCATTTTCGATCAGCAGGAAGATGTTGTGGTATACAGTACGATCAACGAACGGGTCGGGGAACAGGGGGAAGGCGGCGAGGAATTTATGAGTGCCAAGGAAGGTCGCAGTTCTTCCCGGCTCGAGGTGAAGGGCTCCATGCTCAATCTGCTGCCGGGTTCCGAGTCCCCCTCATACCGATTAATCTCCTACATTCCGTTGCGTTCGGAACAGACCCCGGCCAAGATTCTCGGAGTAATCGAGATCATCCAGGATATGTCCGACGATTATCTGGCCACGATTAGACTGCAGTGGATGATCAGCGGTATCGCCTTTCTGTTCATGTTTGTCCTCTTCGTGATTCTGCGGCTTATCGTGGCAAGGGCCGACCGGATCATCGAAGCGCGCGCCAGGGATCGCCAGATTCTTGAAGATCGGCTGCGGCGCAGCGAGCATCTGGCCGGTCTCGGGAAAATGATCGCTTCCGTCTCTCACGAAATCAAAAATCCCCTGGGGATTGTTCGCAGT